>NZ_JAOSIR010000049.1:0-2250 GCF_030586865.1 Candidatus Phytoplasma crotalariae | reverse complement strand
TTCCGAACTTTGGCAATCAATGTTTTTCGTTTTTTTGCCAGTGTTTTCAAACAGCTATCTTCAGCTAGATAATTTAGATGGGTTAAAACACCGAGATTGTTAGCTAAGAAAAGTATTTCAGACAATTGTTTGATAGGTCCGGATTGTTTCTAATTCGTCTCTATCTGCTAAAGCTTCATCGTGTTTCACCTTCCCCTTTTTTAACCAATTGTATTCATCTCCATATTCTTCAGCTTTCGCTTGAGAAATTTGGATTTGAACCTTGCCATTTAAGTAATTCTTAGTGGCTTTTTCTGTACGAGTTTTATTGGTGGGATTTACCTTTATCATGTAGGATAAAAACCTTGTGCCTTTGTTGGCCTTGACAATTTTTGATTTGTCCTCACTGATCGTAAGTTTAGCCATTGTGTTACTTGGTTTTTGATCCATTCAGCCTTGTCCATCAGCATAGCGACTCTTGGTTTTGATATTTGATGCCATCCTTCATGAAGCCGGCTTTTAACCATTTGTTAATGGTTGAGAGGACTTTATTCTTTTTGATGAACTGATTTAAGGTTTTTATAAGTATCTCATGATTGATCGTATCAAAATAGCCTTTGAAGTCGATTTTGACAAGATAATTAATTCCTTTAAATCTTTGTTTAACGCGTTTGATCGCGTCATGACCAGACTTTTTGGTTCTAAATCCAAAGTTCCATTCTGAGAAGATATTTTCAAAGTAGGGAGTTAGGAGTTGTTCCAGACATTTTTGTATTAGTCGATCTTTGATGGTCGGTAAACCCAGGGGGATCTGGTTCTTTTATTATCATTAGGAATGAGAATTCTCTTAACTGGTTTTTGGTGGTAACCATTATTGACATATTCCTAATAGTATTTTTATAGCAACCATTTGATGAACGATATTCTATGTTCGCGAAAGTTTAGTTGCTAGTGAAACTGTTATCAACTTGCCATTGAATAAATAATAAATTACTATCTTCTTTCGCCCTATAAGAGTCATTAACTCTCTTCTCGGTAAGCCGATTAACTAAATTATTCCAAATTTAGGTTTACCCTTACGACTACTAAAAAGATGCTTTATCCTTGACCATCCGGGCTTTTATTTCCGGATTAGTAAATTTCATTACTTGGTTTTAGGATTCTCCAAGTTACGCTAAATTTCGACCTTAATTCCTTAGGCGAAGTACCCTCTTTTAGAGAGGCTGATCCCAGGTTTCTTTATTTGATAAACTACTCAATACTTGAAGCTTATACTAGTAGACTCTGGACTGTCCGTTTCAGCAACTTCCGAACAGGTTATACTATTACATCAATTTTCCTTCTTAGGCCATTGCAGGCTTCTCCCTAGAATTATTTGGTGGCGAAGTCTTTTTGACTAATTTGCTTTTGTCGCAACCCGCTTTTATGGTCTGCTGTAATCTGACATTCTTTCGTCTGTCAGACCGACCATATCCATTCAGAGTTTATCAGCTCTGGCTATTGGTTAAATAGCACGAAATTTAGGCCTCTTTGGCGCCCCTTCAAAAGTATTAGTAGTGGTAGCTCCATCTTGAATAGAAGCTTTTAAAATATCGCGGGCATGTTTTAAAATATTTTCAACTTGTTTTAAACTTAAATGACATGAAGGCTTAGAAGGATGAATGCGAGCTAAAAACAAAATTTCACTAGCATAAATATTTCCTATTCCTGAAATTACACTTTGATCTAATAAAACTTGTTTAATAACTCTATTAGTTTTTTGTAATTTATTATAAAAATCATTTAACAAAATTTCGAAAGGATCTTTAGCTAATTTACTTAAAGGACTTTTAATCAAATAATCATTGTAATTATAAATTAAAAAACGTCCAAATTTACGAGTATCATAATAACTCATAACTATATCATTATCTAAATATAATCGCCAACATTCATGTTTATAAATATTATTACACAAATTAATAGGATTTAAATTAATTTTACCTTCCATGCGTAAATGACCAATTAAAACCAAGTTATTACTTAAAAAAAAAATTAAATATTTACCTTGACGCTTAACTTTTAAAAAAAATTTATTTTTAATTTGATTAAAATATTTTTTATTTCCTATAATCGGTTCATAAAAAATATCTATATTTTTAATAATCGAGATAGATTAACGCGGTTTAGAAAAAAGAAATGATAATAACTTTTTTCATATTCGCAATTAGCCCCCCACAGAACCGGACAAGCAAGTTTCCAAGCATCCGGCGCCTAATATCTTATAATCTC
>NZ_JAOSIR010000048.1:0-2291 GCF_030586865.1 Candidatus Phytoplasma crotalariae | reverse complement strand
TCGCAAGAGAGTAAATTAGGGAAAGCCGGATGCTGGGAAACTTGCTTGTCCGGTTTGGACGGGGGCTGATTGTCAATAAAACAGCAAAGATAAATCGCTGCACAAAACGCAATTAATCTATCCGTATCTTAAAATGTTAAATTATTATCAAAAAGGTTTGTTAACTATTAATTTAAATATTCCGGGGATTATTAAACTTAAACCTTTATATTTCGAATTTTTTAATTTATTGATGAAAAATATTATAATACCGTATTTACAAACAAAACAAATATGTTTAGGTTGTAATGATTTTAGAATATTATTTGATAAAGCTGGTTTTTATGTTAATATAATTTTGATTACTGCAGAAATAACTAAATTAATAGAAATTAAAAAAAATTTTTTAATTTTAGAAAAAACTCATATTTGTTTTCGTTTAGTTGATTTAGATATTATTAATTTAAAACATGAAAATATTTCCCGAAATTTGTTTTATCCGTCAAATTCTCGATTATGTTTTATATGTTCGAAAGAAGCGAAAGTATGTGCTTTGAATAAAGCACATAACTTAAGAGAATTATTAACATTTATTGATGATATTATGATAAATTTTATTTATTCAAATAAAAAAATCTAATTTAATAAATTAAAAATAATTTGGATTTTTAGATGGATATATTATTTATTTATTAATCTGATTATTTTTTATTATAAATAGTTTTTTTATTTTTTGTTTATTTATATTATTAATTACAATAAAAAAAGAGTTTTAGGAGTTTTTTTATGAAAATTATGTCTGTTAATTCTGGTAGTTCATCTTTGAAGTTTCAATTAATTGATATGACTACAGAAAAAATGTTATGTAGTGGTTTATGTGAGCGAATCGGTAATGTTAATTCTATATTTACTATTAAAACTTCAGATCGAATTTATAAACAAAATATAGTTATTGCTGATCATCGATTAGCCATCGAATTATCATTAAAAAAATTAATTGAATTATCCATCATTCAAGAAATTACTGAAATTAAGGGAATTGGTTATCGTATTGTTCAAGGTGGCGAATTATTTCCGAATTCTATTATTTTAACAGATGAAAATCTTGATAAATTGGAAAGTTTAAATAATTTAGCTCCTTTACATAATCCGGTTAATATTTTGGGTGCTCGTTTGTTTAAACAAATTTTACCTAAAGCTCTTCATGTAGGCGTTTTTGATACTAGTTTTCATCAAACCATTAAAGCTTCTAATTTTTTATATGCAGTACCTTACGAATGGTATAAAAAATATCAAATTCGTAAATATGGTGCCCATGGGACTTCTTGTCGTTTTATTGTTCAAGAAGCACAACGTTTTTTAGAAAAATCTAATTTAAAATTAATTATCTGCCACGCTGGAAATGGAGTTTCTATTACTGCTGTTAATAGTAAAGGAGAATCAGTAGATACTTCTATGGGGGTTACACCATTAGCTGGTGTTCCAATGGGTACGCGTAGCGGAGACATAGATCCTGCTATTGTTGCTTTAATTTCTAGTTATGAAAATAAAACATCTCAAGAAGTGATTAATGATTTAAATAATAAATCTGGCTTATTAGGTATCTCAGGAATTTCTAACGATTGCAGAGATTTAGAAAAAGCGATGTTAGAAGGTAATGTTCAGGCTAAATTAGCTTTAGAGATTCAAATTAAGAAAATTGTTGATTATATTGCCAGTTATTATGTAGCATTAGAAGGCATTGATGCTCTGGTATTTACAGCAGGTGTTGGCGAAAATTCCATTTTTTTTAGATCAGAAATTATTTCAAAATTAGCAGTTTTAAATATTTTTTTAGAACCAAAATTAAACGAAAATGGTCCTAAATTGAGAAATATTGCTAGCAAAAATTCTATCATTCCTATTTTAATTATTCCTACTAATGAAGAATTAACTATTGCTCGAGATGTTATATCTTTTATTTCGAATAAAAATAATGAAGCTAATATAGAGTAAATAAATAATTTTAATTCTTTTATGAGCATTCAAAGAACTTAAATATTGTGTTATCTCATCAATAACTAGTGCTAATAAAGCAAGAACATTACCTCCTCTTTTTATCAAATATTTCCTTATTTTCTGAATCTAAATTTTAACCTTTGAGTAGAATAAGTTCAACCCATAATAATGACTTTATCGTCGGCGTCAAAGAAACATTAGGTGCAACACTAAGAAGATAAAAAAGTTATTATCTTACATGGCTAAAATAAATTCTGCCAAAAGTATTTAACCGTAAAAACTCTACTTAAAGGAAAAGTCTAAATCTAAATGTC
>NZ_JAOSIR010000047.1:0-2336 GCF_030586865.1 Candidatus Phytoplasma crotalariae | reverse complement strand
GGATTAGTAAATTTCATTACTTGGTGTTAGGATTCTCCAAGTTACCCTAAATTTCGACCTTAATTCCTTAGGGGAAGTACCCTCTTCTTGAGAGGCTGATTCCAGGTTTCTTTATCTGATAAACTACTCAATACATACAACTTATATTAGTAGACTCTGGACTGTCCGTTTCAGCAACTTCCAAACAGGTTTTGAAATTACATCAATTTTCCTTCTTAGGCCATTTCAGGCTTCTCCATAGAGTTATTCGGTGGCGGAGTCGTCTTGACTAATTTGCTTTCGTCGCAACCCGCTTTTATGGTCTGCTGTAATCTGGCATTCTTTCGTTTGTTAGACCGACCATCTCCTTTCAGAGTTTATCGGCTCTGGCTATTGGTTAGATAGCACGAAATTTAGGCCTCTTTGGCGCCCTTGTATCTTCAATAATACTCATATAAAAAATTAACAAACATAAATAAAATTCTTGAGATTTTAAATAAGGATTTTTTTTATAGATACGCAAAATAAAGGGTAAACCTTGAAAAAAAATTTTATAATAACCTGATAAAGCTTCTCCGCGCGCTCCCGTAATTCCAAATTTTTTAAAAATCTTTTCACCAGGAGTTTTATTACTAAAATATAAAAAATCTTTAAGTAATTCTTTAGTTAATTGACATGTTTGAAAATGCCAACGAGCAAAAGGAATATTATTAAATAAACTATACGAAACTATATAATAAATAATTCCGAAAGAAAAAATTAAACCTTTATGAGTATTTATATTATTAGTCGCTTTAAACATGCGTTTTTCTTGTTCTATACCTAATAATCTTAATTTATGAAAATTTAATAATTTATATGATAAAACTAAATTATAAATATGATAAAAATAAACACTAAAAGTTTCTTTAGACTTCATAAAAAGATTAAAATTCATATCTTGATGAGATCCGCAACTATTTATAGAAACTAAACCTAAGGAAGGATAACATAAAAGCTCAGTCTCTAATACGGATAGATTAATTGCGTTTTATATAGCGATTTGTATTTGCTATTTTATTTACAATCAGCCCCCGTCCAAACCGGACAAGCAAGTTTCCAAGCATCCGGCTTTCCATAATTTACTCTCTTGCGAGAACTAATTTCCCCTTGCGGTTAGTTAGCTATTTATTCTTATCGTTCTTGTTCTTTTGATATCATGTATTTGTTGATTGGTTATCTTGCGATGACAATCTTTACATAATACTTTCATGATACTTTGGTAATTCGCATTGCGAACTGTCCCAATGTGATGAATTTGAAGTTGGGTTGTTTTCTCGCAGTTCTCACAACGTTCCGCTTTTAGACGGTCAGTTAGATGTGTACGACTCTGGAATAAAAATCTATTGATGGTAGTATCAGGGTTTCCCTTGTAGTTACGCATTTTTTTGATTTTGTCCCAAGAGTAGACAACCCATGGTTCATATTGGGTTTTCCCTTTATTAAGATAAGGAATGGCCCAAGTTGAACCTATATTAAGTTTCTTTCGAACTCTGGCAATCGATGTTTTCCATTTTCTTGCCAGTGTTTTCAAACAGCTATCTTCAGCTAGATAATTTAGATGGGTTAAAACACCGAGATTGTTAGCTAAGCAAAAGTATTTCAGACAATGGTTTGATAGGTTCGGATTATTTCTAATTCGTCTCTATCCGCTAAAGTTTCATTGTGTTTCACCTTTCCCTCTTTTAACCAATTATATTCGTGTCCATATTCTTCGGCTTTTGCTTTGGGAACTTGGATTTGAACTTTACCGTTTAAGGAATTCTTTGTAGTTTTCCTTTCACGTGTTTTATTGGTTGGTTTAACCTTAATCAAGTAGGATAGAAACCTAGTTCCTTTGCTGGCCTTGACAATTTTTGATTTGTCCTTACTAATGGTAAGTTTTAAATCTTGTTCTAACCATTGCGTTACTTGATTCTTAATCCCTTCAGCTTTGTCATACTCGCCTTTAACGCCAATAATAAAATCATCAGCATAGCGGATGTATTCGACTCTTGGTTTTGGATTTAGGTTGATAGAACTATCAATCCCCAGTCTCTGGTGCTGGTTTTTAAGCCATGCTCTCTTATATTCTGGGTTCTTCTTCCAAATTGGTTTTCATTCTTTAATTAGTTCCTCCATTTGAAGGTCGATGTCATGTAAATATACATTCGCCAACAGAGGAGAGATTATTCCCCCTTGAGGAGAACCGGATAAGGATTCGTATTTGATCCCATCTTTCATGAAGCCGACTTTCAACCATTTGTTAACGGTTGAGAGGACTTTATTCTTTCTGATGAATCGATTTAAGGTTCTTATGAGAATCTCATGATTGATGG
>NZ_JAOSIR010000046.1:0-2448 GCF_030586865.1 Candidatus Phytoplasma crotalariae | reverse complement strand
ATATAAGCTTTACGTTTAAACAACCTGATAAAACCTAAAATAGAAATCATACTCATTAACAAGAATAATCCAGAAGGAGTCATACCTAACATAAAACCACATATCCCTAATAAATGTTCATCATTCATGAGATCTTCTGCTGCTTTTTTTAGTTAATAATTTTGGATAATTAGCAATTGTCATTTCTATCTATTATGAATTATACTGGCTGCTAGATTAATTGTAGAAAGTATGTGATGTGGAGTATGATTGATTTGATACCAAGTTAGTATCTCGAGAGAGAATATATTAGGATAATTTTAGTACTAGGAAATTCGCTTATAATTTTTTTTAAAAAAAATTGCAATTAATAAAAAGGATTATTTCGGAGGAATACCCAAGTCTGGTTAAAGGGGCTCGCTTGGAAAGCGTGTAGATCTTATTAGATGCGAGGGTTCGAATCCCTCTTCCTCCGCCATTAATTTTTTATATAAATGGTTTATATAAATAAATATTTTATTATTTTATAACATAATTTTTCTGAAAATAAAATATAAAATCATAAAATATTTAATTTATAAAAATTTGATTTCGAGCCAAAGGTTAAATGTGTTATTAATATGAAAAAATATTTAAATTTATGTCGTACTATTTTAAAATATGGTAATATACGTGATAATCGTACTAAAGTTTTAACTAAAAGTATTTTCGGTTATCATATGCGTTTTAATTTGACCCAAGGATTTCCTTTATTAACGACAAAAAAAATTAATTTTAATCTAGTGATACATGAATTATTATGGTTTATTAAAGGAGATACTAATATTCGTTATTTAGTTGAAAATAAAGTTAATATTTGGAATGAATGGCCTTACGAACAATATCGTAACTCATCTTTTTTTAAAAATGAAACTTTATCGGAATTTATAAATAAAATTAAAGAAGATGAAAATTTTGCTAAAAAATATGGAAATCTTGGACCGATTTACGGAAAGCAATGGCGTGATTTTGCAGGAGTTGATCAATTAAAACAAGTAATTAGTGATATTAAATTTAATCCTTATTCGCGGCGTTTAATTATTTCTGCTTGGAATCCTTCGGAAATATCTCAAATGATTTTACCTCCCTGTCATATATTAATGCAGTTTTATGTCGAAGAAAATAAATTATCTTTACAAGTTTTCCAAAGAAGTGCAGATGTATTTTTAGGAATCCCCTTCAATATTAGCAGCTATAGTTTATTATTATGTTTAATCGCTCATATTACTAATTTACAGGCTTATGAATTAATTTATAATTTAGGAGACGCTCATATTTATCTTAATCACATTCCTCAAATTAAAATTCAATTAAAACGTTCTCCTAAATCATTACCTTACATTACTTTAAATAAAAATATTCATTGTATCGAAGATTTTACTATTAAAGATATTTGTTTGCATAATTATGATGCGCACGAAACTTTAAAAGGAGAAATAGCAGTATGATTAGTTTAATAGTAGCTGTAGATGGCAACTTTTTGATTGGTAATGATGAAAGATTACCTTGGCATTATCCTCAAGATTTAGCTTTTTTTAAAAGAAAAGTGACTAATCAAAGAGTATTAGTGGGTTTAAGAACATATCAATCTTTATGTTCTTATTATAAAAATAAAAAATTTCCTTTTAAATCAATTTATTTGGCTACTACTTCTTTTTCTAATATTTTGTCCTCATATCATCGTGATGATATTTCTATTCAACAAGTTGATGATGTTAAAATTTTTTTAAAAAATTTTCATAAAACATCAAAATCAATTTTTGTGATTGGAGGTAGGCAAATTTATCAATTAGCTTTGCCTTATGTAAATATATTATATTTAACTTATATTTTGCGGCGTTTTTCGGGAAATATTTATTTCCCATATTTAAATTTAGATAAATATATTTTAAAAGAATATCGTATTATAGAAGAATTAATTTTTGCTACTTATTATAATAAAGTAAATAATTATTTGTAATTATTTTTGAAATAATGAGTTATGATTTTAAAATTTGGATAAAAGTTATTTAATGTATTTTAATAATTATATATCTAATTTCAAGATATTAGTTAAGATTATATTTTTGTTTTTATAAAGGGGTTAATTTCGATGAATTTATTTAGTTTGTTATTTGTAATAGTTTTTTTTGTAGTTTGGCGTTTTTTTATTAATATTTTTTCCGGAATTGTTGGAAAAATAATAGGGGGATTTTTTGGGTTTTTTGTCGCTTTTTTAGTACCTATATTTCTTATAAGTATTTTGTTTTCCATGATTAATTTTGTTTTTAAGTCTGTATATCTTGATTTTGTATATTTGATTTAAATTAATTTTTTTATAAACACGAATAAAAAAATCATTATAAGATTTAAATGAATTTTGTGTAAATAAACCAGTATTAATGCGATTTTTAATGATAATCTTTTTAACATGAATACGCGAAAAGATAG
>NZ_JAOSIR010000045.1:0-2481 GCF_030586865.1 Candidatus Phytoplasma crotalariae | reverse complement strand
TTAATATAGGTTCAACTTGGGCCATTCCTTATCTTAATAAAGGGAAAACCCAATACGAACCATGGGTGGTCTACTCTTGGGATAAAATTAAAAAAATGCGTAACTACAAGGGAAACCCTGATACTACACCATCAATAGATTTTTATTCCAGAGTCGTACCCATCTAACTGACCGCCTAAAAGCGGAACGTTGTGAGAACTGCGACAAAACAACCCAACTTCAAATTCATCACATTGGGACAGTTCGCAATGCGAATCACCAAAGTATTATGAATAAAAGTACCAAGGTATTATGTAAAGATTGCCATCGCAAAATAACCAATCAACAAATACATGATATCATAAAGAACAAGAACGATAAGAATAAATAGCTAATTAACCGCAAGGAGAAATTAGTTCTCGCAAGAGAGTAAATTAGGGAAAGCCGGATGCTTGGAAACTTGCTTGTCCGGTTTGGACGGGGGCTGATTGTAAATAAAACAGCAAATATAAATCGCTGCATAAAACGTAATTAATCTATCCGTATCATTAACCATGTGTAATCCGAATAATCAAATTGAAACATTAGAACGAAAATATAATTATTATCAATTGGCTAAAAAAATATTTTTTAACACACCTTTTAAAGTTAAAGTAATTTGGACAGAAGCTTTAATATATCAACCTAAAAAAAATTATGATTTAATTTTTATTGATGGCGCTAAATCACAATATTGTAAGTTATTCGAAAAATACCAAAAATTTATCAAAAATAATGGTTTTATTATTTGTGATAATTTAAATTTTCATAATTTGTTCATGCAAAAAAATAATTCTAAAAATGTTTGTAGAATTCTTAAGGGCGCCAAAGAGGCCTAAATTTCGTGCTATCTAACCAATAGCCAGGGCTGATAAACCCTGCAAGGAGATGGTCGGTCTAACAAACGAAAGAATGTCAGATTACAGCAGACCATAAAAGCGGATTGCGACGAAAGCAAATTAATCAAGATGACTCCGCTACCAAATAATTCTAGGGAGAAGCCTGAGATGGCCTAAGAAGGAAAATTGATGTAATTCTAAACCTGCCTCGGAAGTTGCTTAAACGGACAGTCCAGAGTCTACTAGTATATATTAAGAGTACGGAGTAGTTTATCAAACAAAAGAAACCTGGAATCAGCCTCTCAAAAGAGGGGGGTACTTCACCTAAAGAATTAAGGTCGAAATTTAGCGTAACTTGGAGAATCCTAAAACTAAGTAATTAAATTTACTAATCCGGAAATAAAAGCCTGGACGGTCAAGGATAAAGCATCTTCTTAGTAGTCGTAAGGATAAACCTAAATTTGGAATAATTTAGTTAATCGTCTTACCCAGAAGAGAGTTAATGACTCTTATAGGGCGAAAGAAGATAGTAATTTATTATTTATTCAATGGCAAGTTGATAACGGTTTCACCAGCAACTAAACTTTCACGAACATAGAAGATTGTTCCTCAAATGGTTACTCTTTAAAAGAGAATTACAGTGGGGGAATGAATAACTTTTATAACATGTTGAAGAATCGCCACAAACAAAAGGGCGGGCACACCAGGCATTGACAACGAAACCATCGATGGGATTAACCTAGGAAAACTAGCAAGATACCATCAGGAATACGTCAATAATGGTTATCATCCCAAACCAGTTAAAAGAATTCTCATTCCCAGTGATAATAAAAGAACCAGAACTCTGGGTTTACCGACCATCAAGGATCGGCTAATACAAAAATGCCTTGAACAACTCTTAACTCCTTATTTTGAAAATATCTTTTCAGCATGGAGCTTGGGATTTAGAACCAAAATATCTGGTCATGACTCGATCAAACGCGTTAAACAAAGATTTAAAGGAATTAATTACCTTGTCAAAATCGACTTAAAAGGTTACTTTGATAAGATCAATCATGATATTCTTATGCGAACCTTAAATCAGTTCATCAGAAAGAATAAAATCTTCGCAACCATTAACAAATGGTTAAAATCCGGATTCATGAAGGATGGGATCAAATACGAATCTTTATCGGGTTCTCCTCAAGGAGGAATAATTTCTCCTTTGCTGGCGAATGTATATCTACATTACATCGACCTGAAAATTGAGGAAATGATTAAAGAAGGAAAGCCAATTAAGAAAGATAACCCAGAATATAAAAAAGCATGGCGCAAAAAACCAGCACCATCAACTGGAGAATGACAGTACTATTAACCTAAACCCAAAGACAAGAATTGAGTACATCTGCTATGCTGATAATTTTATCATTGGCGTCAAATGCGAGTATGACCAAGCTAAAAGGATTAATAATCAAGTAACACAACGACTAAACTTACGATCAGTGAGGACAAATCAAAAATTGTCTGAAATACTTTTCTTAGCTAACAATCTCGGTGTTTTAACCCATCTAAATTATCTAGCTGAAGATAGCTGTTTGAAAACACTGGCAAAAAAACGAAAAACATTGATTGCCAAAGTTCGGAA
>NZ_JAOSIR010000044.1:0-2584 GCF_030586865.1 Candidatus Phytoplasma crotalariae | reverse complement strand
CAAGAAGTTATAAATTCTAAAAAAATAGATGAAAATATAAACAAAGAATTTCAATCTTGGATTAATGAATATCAAACCATCTCCGATGAATTAGCCAAAAAACAAAAAGAAGTTTCAGATACTTATAAATTATTTGAAACAAAATATGATTTAGAAGAAAAATTAGAAAATAAAAATGAAGAAATAAATGCCACAAAAGAAGAACTAAAACAAAAAAATCCTAGTTACGCTCGGGCTCAACAACGTTTCTTAGAACAACAAAAAAACAAAAAATATGCTAAATTCTATCAACCAATTAGCAATAAATAATGATGAAATCAATTTTCATCATTATTTTCTTTCCACATTTCTTGTTTAAAGTTATATAATAGTGATATATTCAAATTTCTAAATTTGATAATAATATCTCTTATTATCGGAAAGGTTCAGAAATTAATGAATGAAATTAATGAATAATAATAATTTTTTCAAAAAACATTTTATTGAAATAATGGTGATTTTATTCATAGGAATATTAATTATCATCGTGATTAATAAAAATCGTCCTCATGTTACTTCTCCCCAAACACCTTTATCCTCTTTAGAAGCGGAAAAAGAAAAATTCGAGTCTGAAGAATCAGAAAGAGAAAAACCAATTTCTCCCAGACCAAAACGTTCTTTAGAAATTCCCCAACCAAAAATCAAAACAACAGCTAGTCGTTTCGAACAAATTAAAACTTATCTTTTTCAAGAAACCGCTCATCCTGCTATCTTACCATCTGATTTATCTTCTGAAGAACAAGAAAAAAATGTGGAATTAAAAAAGAGTTGGCGATCGAAATTGAATATCTTAAAAGAGCAAAAAACATGGGTAGACGAACAACAAAAAAATTGTGATGAATACCAATCACAATTAAATGCTCTTCTACCTCAAATAGAAGCTTTAAAACCACAAAAAAGTTCATTAGAAAAAGAAAAAGCTGTTAAAGAACAAGAAATTAATAACTTAAAACAAAGCGATAAAAGAGGTAATCAAGATAAAATTGAAAAACTCAAGGCTGAAAGACTTGAAATAATTGGTGAAATCGGAAAAATTAATGTTCAAATTGGTAAATTAGAAGTGGACCAAAAATCCTACCAAGAAATGTTAAATCGTGCCCAAAATTATAAAAAAAGATTAGAAAAAGGATATGAAATAGATAAAAAAGAATTTACAAATTCAATTCTTTCAGAGCTAAATTCCTTTTATGAAATCACCTCAGCTGAGGGATAAATAAAAAAGGAGTTATAAGTTAAAATGATGCAAGTAAAAAATAAATTACATCTTTTACCATTCTTTTTAATTAGTTGTTTAGGTATGTTTTGCTTAATTAATATTAATCATGTTATGGCAATGGATCCAAACCTTCCAGGAACTAGTAACAATCAACCTTCTCAACACAATCTCTCCATTGAAGAACAAATCATGAATTTAAAACAAAAAATTTATGATAATGCGAACAAAATATACAAAATAGATAAAGAATTACGAGAATCAGTTAATCTTACTGATGATCGAAAAGAAAATCTCTTAGAATTAAAAGAAAACCACAAACAATTAGTTAATAATCAAAAAGAACAACTAAAAAATTATCAAATTCTTTTAAAAACTTTAAATAATGACAATAACTAAAATATTATCAATATAAAAATAAGTTTTTTTTCTTGAATATAAAAAGACCCTTTCACGGGTCTTTTTTATTTAATCATAATTATCAAATCACCAGACCCTTAAAAGGGTCTAAATAAATAATAATAGTTTATTTTAAATTTTATTTTTTAGAATCATTAGGTTTTTTAGAGGAAGAACCTGTTTTTTGTTCCTTAAGCGCTTTTTCTTGTGATGCTTTTTCTTGTAATGATTTTAATTTTTGTGGATCTGATAAAATCTCAATAAATTGACTTCGATCTTCTTCAGAATAATCTTCAAGAATATGGACTAATTCATAATATTTTGATATATCTTTTTTAGTTATTTTTGATTCTTTTTTTTCAGAGGAAGAAATTTCTTTGCCTTTATCATTTTTTTTCGGAGCAGCCATAACATGATTAATATTCATGAAAAAGCATAATCCTAAACAAATAATTAAAAGATATAATTTATTTTTTACTTGTATCATTTTAACTTATAACTCCTTTTATTTATCCCTCAGCTGAGGCGATTTTATAAAAAGAATTTAGATTTGAAAGAATTGCATTTGGAACTTCTTTTTTCCATCTTGCATGATTTAAATCTTCACAATTAGCTAATACATTGGGGTTTGCGGCTACATTACCCATATGAACACTAATTTTAGCGATGTCACCCACTATTGTACTTACTTCTTTGGGGAGTTTTTTAATTTTATCTATTTCTTTTGCTAATGAACTTTTTGGGGGTTTTAAAGCAGCTATTGGAAGCAGAAAAGAATGGTATTCATCATTTAAGATTTTGGGCTCACTCTTTTTTAATTCCGCAATTTTAGTGAAAGTGATTTCGATAATTATAGAAATCAATCAGTTGGTTTTATTTTTCAACATTTTAATTTAATTGATGATTTGACAGTATCTCAAAATATATCAATTG
>NZ_JAOSIR010000043.1:0-2758 GCF_030586865.1 Candidatus Phytoplasma crotalariae | reverse complement strand
TCTGACATTTTTTCATCTGTCTGACCGACCATACCCTTTCAGAGTTTATCGACCCTGGTTATTGGTTAAATAACACGAAATTTAGGCATCTTTGGCGCCCTAACTAGTTAAATGATTAGCTGTAAATATTAATCGAAGGCATATTGTTTTTAAAAATAATTTGAAAAATTATAATCCTTTAAATTTATTTTTTAATAAAGTAAAAATAATTTTTTCTCTTATTTATAATTTAAAAATAAATTCGTAAAGATAAAAATAAGATATTTTTGTTAAAAGATCAATTTTTGGATTTATCATTATCATTAATAAATCTAATTAATATTAATTTTTATAAACAATAAATTTAAATTGTTACATGTTTTTTAATATTAATATTGAAAATAAAATTATTTTTTAATATTTTTAAAATAATAAAGAATTCATAATTATGTAATTTAAAAATTAAATTTTCCATTATTATGAAAATAAAATTTCAAAAAATTATATAATAAAAATGTATTAAATATTTAATAAAATTTATATAATTATTAATTTTATCTTAATATATTAAATTTAAATAAAATAATATGAACATTTTTTTGATTTGAGAAACTAAATTAATAATATTTTTTCTATTAATATTAAACATATATATTTAAGAAAAAAAATTGCAATTTAATCAAATTATATTTTTATTTAATAAAATTATTATTAAGTTTTTAAAAATATTCATCAATTTATAAAAAAATTTATAAATATTTGTCAATTTCATTAGAAAGTTGTTTATCATATGAATTTCAAGTTTACAAAAAAAATCAATATGATTTGTTTATTTATCATTTGCTTAGCTTTAATATTTATAAATAATCGAAAATCTTATATATTTTACGCTGGTTCGAATTATTCAGCAGTTAAAAGAACAGAATCTTCTGAAATATTATTTGATTGTTCGGAAACAAAAGTAGAAATTTTAAGAGAAAAAATAGATCAATTGTCCAGGAAAAAAAATGAATTATTAAAAGAAATTGATACAGTAAACAAAGAATTGTTATTGTTGAATTCCAGAATTAAAAATAAATCCAATTTTAATGTTTCTAAAAATTTTTTTAAATATCAAATTTCTTGCTTAAAAGAAAAAAAAAATAATCTTAAAACAAATTTATATGACTTACATTTAGAACAAATAGAATTGGAACTTAAATTAAGAAAAAAATTAGATTTTTTAAAGAAAAAATAATGTCGCGCTTTTTTAAAATTAATAAAGCACTAATCCGTCAATGAATAAATTTATCAATCATTATCAAAATATGGGCACCAAAGAGGCCTAAATTTCGTGCTATTTAACCAATAGCCAGGGCTGATAAAACCTGAAAGGAATGAGGTTTTCCCAAACTTTAGACACTTTTTACTTTTTAAAATTTTTGAAGACTAACTCTTAAGTTAGTCTTTTTTTTGTTTTAAAAGGCATCTTTGGCACTCTAATTTTTTTAATAATAATTTTCAACAAATATGTGAAGTAAAATTAATTCTTTTATCGAATAAAATAAATCTAACTTTTTAGTTTTTTAAATATCATTATAATATTTTTGTGAATAAATGAAGTAATTATGTTTGATACTTAATTAAGTTATTAGAATCTAGAATGAACGGACAATAAATTTTTTTGGTTGTGTATTCCGAAATATATTGATATCATTGAATAATTTTAAAGGGAATATAAATCCTCTAAATTATATAAAAAATATCTTTTTGGTTTTGAATTACTTCTTGTTGATATCCTTTTTTAGAAAAAAAACCTAAAATAATATATTTTTTAACACTTTTGGTATCATCTATTTTTTGAAGATAAAAAGGTAATCCACCCAAAATACTATAAAAAATAATTTTCTCTTCTAAACTAGCTCGAAGATAAAACAAATGAGATTCTGCATAATCAAAAGTTTTTAATTTAATTCTACCATAAAGAGGTTTATAATACACAAACATATCTTCTAACATCCCTATATGACTGCCTGATAAATTAATTTGATATTAGAGTTTTGTAAATATTTATCAATAATATTTTGTAAAATAGACAAAATATCTGCATTATTTTTTAATAAATAAGAAAATTCATAAATTATAAGAATAATTTTTTGATGTTGACTTTTTTAGCTAAATATATAAAAAGATTCTCGTAATTACTAAAAGTAATAGGTTCCTTAAAATAAAAGGAAATCTCTTAACTTAATCTTTGTAAATTAATATCTAAACCTGTTTCTTCAGCTACAAAATATATAGAAGAAAAATGTTTATTAATTTCTTTCAATAATTTAGTTTTTCTTATTCTTCTGCGTCCATAAATTAAACCAAATTCAAAATGATTAGAATTTATTTTTCTTTTAAAATTTTTAATTCTTTTTTCGAACAATAAACAAAAAACTGTTTGTAAAAAAACTATCTTATAACACATTATATCATTTTTATTATATTATTTATTTTTTATATTTTTAATTTAATAAAAATATTAAAATATTTTGGTTCAATTAAATTATTTAACATAATTTTAACTCAAGAAAAATATTCTAATTTATAAATAATTATTACCATCGTTTCATCTTGTGTAAAACAAGTATAATTATTAAATTAGACAAAAAAGAATTAATGAAGCATATATAAGAGAATTGGTTTTTTTCGTTGTTAAAACACAAAGGTTGAAAAAAAGTGATTATTTTGGAAGTACTTGTGCTAGAAACTACAAGGGTGATTATTCTCTTTTCTTTTTCATTCATTTCTTTGA
>NZ_JAOSIR010000042.1:0-2830 GCF_030586865.1 Candidatus Phytoplasma crotalariae | reverse complement strand
CTTGACGATAATAAATAATATTTAAACCTTTCTTATAGTTAGTTTTGATAGGTTTATGATATTTATCTAACTTGTTTGGATCTAGAGGATATAATTGTAAAGTTACTAATTTAGAAACATCAATTTTCCCAATTAATTTTTTGATCTGATTTTTCTTTTCATTTTGATAATTGATTTGGAAAAGAGGATAGTGGTTTTGAAGGGGATTATTCGGACTTTTTAGGGGGGGTAAATCCGTAAGTAATAGAAAAAAGACGGTCAATATTATTTTTTAGAATACCATCAATTTTAATATTATTCTATTTATTTTCTTATTTAAGGAATTTTAATAATTTTATAAGATTTTTACTATTCAATTTATAATTATTAATATCTTAAAGAATCAATAATAAAAATTTAACTGAAAAAATATAATAAATTATTTTATCCGCAAAATAAAATAAAAAACAAAAAATATGACCAAAGATATAGAATAAATATTATATAAACAAGAAGATTGTAATTTTAAAATAAAAATGTTATACTTCTATTATTTAAAGTAGTTTTAAAAAGGAGTTAATTATGGTAAATTCAGAAAATAAAATCAACGTTTTTAATGTTGCCCAGTTTTTTGTAAATAAAGATAAAAAAATAAATAAAACTAAAATTCAAAAATTACTTTATTATGCACAAGGTTATTATTTGGCCCAATATAATAAGGTTTTATTTCCAGATGCCATCGAAGCATGGCCGTATGGTCCTGTTATTCCTTCTGTTTATGCCGAAACTTTAAAACAAGAATTTCAAAAACAATATTATTTGGATTTTAGTTCGCAAATGACGAATTTCCCTATTTCCGAAGAACAAAAAGCGATTTTAGAACAAGTTTTTGATGATTTTGGTCAACTGAGTGACGTTCAACTTATTGAAAAAACTCATGAAGAATCTCCATGGAAAGAAACTTATGATCCTCATAAATTATATTCGCAATGCATAATTAAACCATCTCTTTTATATAATTTCTTTAAAAATAATAAAAAAAATAAAAAAAATTAATATGAGGATTTTATTTTGATAAAAAGAAAAAAAGAAAAATATTTGGAAATAATTCAATTATTAGATCAAATTATGACAAATTTTGAAAGTAATGGACATTTATTAAAAGTTTTTCACGAAACTAAATTTTCTGAAGACTTTATTAATTCTTATATCGCAGATAATTTTAAAAATATGGGAAAAAAAACTGATAGAGAGGTAATAAAAGGTCATGGAAAAGTTGATATTTTAGTTGATTCTGATTATATTATTGAAACTAAAAATTATTATAGTCAAGAGGATTTAGAATTCGCTTATAAACAATTATTACACAGAATGCATCATCGTTTTCTTTGCGCTTCCATTATTTTGTTAGTAAATGGATTTCAAAAAAATAAATTTAAAGAAATTTTAGAAAATATTAAAAAATGGATTAATTTAAAAAATGGTAAAAAACCAAATCAAAAAACCAAATTTAATGATAATTTTTTGATTTTTAAAATACCAAACCCTGATACTGGTTATAATATTTTGCTTAACATCGCTTGTTATCATTTAGAATTTAACATCAATCATGCTAAAAAAAATTATGAAATTAACGATGAAAACCGTAAAAAAATTCACAATCAAAGTCGTCAATTTATTGAATCACTTAATCAAATAAATAGCTTTAATTTTCAAAACAAAAATAAAATAGAAGCTTATGTTAACAGTTTAAAAAAAGAATTTGTTGAAATTATACATTCTTGTTATGAATATAATGAATATTTTTTAAAACCTAAAAAAAATAATAATTAACGCTTTTTTAGGAATTTTTTTTAATAATTAAAAAATAAATTTTTTTTATTGTATAATTGATGATATTTAATTAATTTAATTTTTAAAAGTGTTAAAATTTGCGTCATAATTAAGGTTTTGTTGCTTTTATTGATGTTTTATAATAATCATAAAAATCCACAAAATATATCATTTTTTAATAAAAAAAATAATGTTTTATTTTTTAATTTAGTTTAAATTGGAGTTTAATTGTTTTTAGATTTTTGTTTATTTTATTCCATCATAAGCTAATTTGGATTATAAATGTAATAAAATAATAAAATTAAAATTATTAAGTTTGATATAATATATTTTTAGTTAATGCAAAAATTATTTTTCAAAAAATAAATAAAAATTAATTACATATTAAAAACTTTTCAAAATGAATTATAATAATTGCTTTTAATCAAAATATAAAAGATTTTTTCTAAAATGTTGATAAAAATGATATTTATGAAAATTTCATAAACAATTTAAAATATTTCTTTTTCAAAAACATTTGGAAAAATATATATATAAGTAAGTCAATTTAATTTGAAATAAATTAAAATAATTAATAATTCTTTTTTATATTAATAAAAATAAATTGAATTTTTTTATTAAGTTATATAGTTGGTATTATTTTTATAATCTTACTCTCTTATATTATCTTTTTAATTTAACTAGAATACAAATAATTAAATTTAATTAAACATTAAAAAAATAATTGCTAAAGATAATCGGGATAAAGATGCATAAATTAAAACAAAAAATTAAATTATTAGAAAAAATGATGGAAAAACTTAAAAAAATTGATAAAAAAATGGTTTTTTATTTAGTCAACCAATTCCAATCAACTTTAAATTTAACTAATATTTTAAAAACCATCCAACTTAAAAGAAGTACTTTTGCAAAGTATATTTGATAACTTCTAATTATTAAAAATATCAAGTTTTTTGAATCTTAGCGAATTTATGTTTATCCTTTTTTGTTAGTGTCTTTTTTACAAGAAGTTTAGAAA
>NZ_JAOSIR010000041.1:0-2844 GCF_030586865.1 Candidatus Phytoplasma crotalariae | reverse complement strand
CCGACTCTAACTTTGAATTAACCAATTTCCATCTGCACTTCAACCCTGTTCGTAAAACTTTATCCCTTTATCAAGATAAACATCATTATGATAAAGCTCAAGAAGCCGAATATCTTTCACGAACTAACTAAACTAATTAGAGTCTTTTTTATATTAAAGGAGATAAAAATGATGAAAATAAAATCAATCATTCAAAACAACTTTATTTTGGGGTTGATTATCTTAATTGGTTATGAGTTTGTAATACCTCATGGCCTTTACGCTTTACCTCAGCCTCAATTACAACGTTGTAACGCTTACAAATATACCGAAAAAGTTTTGCTTTTGACAAAAAAATTAAACCAAAATGTTTCTGAAAAAATTAAAAAAATCATGAAATCAATTCATCAAATTATTCATTGGGGAATTGATCTTTTAACTATTAGTAACGAAATAATCGATTTAACTGAGCAATAAATCAAAATCAAGAAAGCGAGTGAGATCATATGGCCATCAAAATAATTGAAACTAAAAAAAATCAATCACAAAATAATAAGAAAACAAATAAAAACACTAAAAACAAGAAATCTAACCAAATAATTATCCAAAGAAAAACTTCAACTCCTAAAATCATTATCGAAACCCCAACCAAAAAAGAATACTGGTTATTTAACATCATCAAAAATTTTTCTAAGATTTTGATTTGGGGTATTCCTTTCTTCTTAATTGGGGGAGGCATTTATTGGAGCCTTTTTAAATTCTTCCCTGATTTTTACCACCAAATCCATGCTTTGACAGGTGATGTGGCTATAAAAACTAAATCATTATATGATAAAACTACCCAACCCCTTCGTCAAGTTATTGAAAATGTTTATAATAAAATAACAGGAAATGATAAAGATCCTCTTTCGCCCCCAGCGAAATTAGGTTGTTATCTGACTACTACTTTAAGCGTTATTGGGATTTGTTTAGGCGTTGGAAAAATGGGTAATTGGTTCAAAAAAGGGAAGAAACCCGCTCTTAAAAAAGGCACAAAAGCGATTATCCCCCAGCGAGCGACTTCCTTTAGTGGTAAAATCCTCAAAATCAGTAGTAAAGTTTTAGGACTAGTTTCTTTGGCAGCAACTACTTACGAACTTTACCAATTTTATCGTGAAGAAACCCAAATCCCTAATCCGCCTCAACCATTAACCCAACAAATAAAAAATCCCCCAACTCTTGACTTACCAACTGAAAAAACCAAAATAACTAATCCTGATGAAGCGAAAGAAACTAAAATAACTAATCATGATGAAGTAACAACTCCCAAAGAAAGTGAAACTGGTAACCGCAACAATCCCTGATCAGGGTTCAGTTGAAACCACAACTGAACCTACCTTCCTTCCCCCAGAACAATTGTCTCTTCCTCAACACCTTGGTACGGAATTCCAAGAAACTACTCAAACTCCTGAAGAAATCGTTAAAGCCAAAAACTTATTAGAAATTCAACTTCAACAAGAATATCTCAATAGTTTAGCTTTAGCAACCCAAAAAGCTAATTTAGAATATGATTTAATCCAAAAACAAATGGAAATCGAAAACAACCAAAAACTATCAGCCCAAGCCAAACAAGAACTTGAAAAAGAAATTAATTATCAAACCGACCAAATCCGTGCGAAAGAAAAAGAAATCTTGACCCAAGATCAAAAGATTAATCAATTAACAATGAACTTACAGCAAGAAAAAACCATCAACACTGAAAAAGAAGCCCAAATCAATCAATTACTCCAACAAATCAACACCCAAAACCAAATAACTGAACAACTCCAAAACCAACTCCAAGAACAAAAATCTTTAATTGAAGCCAAAAATCAAGAATTAATTACTAATCAAACTTTATCGGAACAAGAAAAACAAGCACTTCAAAAAGAAATTAACCAATTAACCACTGATTTTCAACAAAAAGAACAAACCTATCAAACAACTATCTATCAACAAGAACAAGAAATTGCCCAATTAAATCAAGTTATCCACGAACAAGCTGAAGAAATTACCCGTTTAAGTGCAGAATTAGAACAACAAATTGACAAATGGGTTCAACAAGGTCTACATATTCAAACGCTCGAAACTACCATTAAAACTTTAGAAAATACTGCAGGCAAATACAGCGAAGAAAATATTGAACTTCGTCACGAAATTAATAAACTTAAAGAACAAATCAAAGACGAACAAAAAGCCCATGAAGCGACTCGAGTTAAATTACAAGACGAGAAAAACACATTAATTGAAAAATTAGAAAAATTTGATGGACTTGAGAAAAAAATCAATGATCAAACAAAAACTTATAGTGGCGCCATCCAACCTTTAAAAAACCGTGTTAAAACAGATATTGAACGGGTAACTTCTTGGTTCTCCAAATGGTTTTAATGAAAATTAAACAAGAAAAATATGTTAAAATGTTGGTATATTTCAAATTACCGAAAGGAATAATCATGTTTATTATTATTAAAAAAATCATTCAATGGGTTTCGATCATATTAGGATTATTATCATGTTTCTTGATCGGTTTTTTGGTTTTAACCAAAATGAACATTATCAAATTACCCAAAACCAAAATAGAAATCCCTAGTATTAAAGAAACCAAATTTGAAAATGTAGAAGAATGGTATGATGATAACAAAAAATGTCAAATGATTAAAGCTAAATATACTTTTGATGGCCTTAATGGTATTGGTTATTATCGCCAACAGCTCGCTAACAAAGCCAATATCGGAGCTTTTGAATTCATGAAAATTCAAGATCGCCTCGAAATCCAAAAAGAACCTACTAATCTTGCCAATTATATTCAAGAAGGTTATCCTTTCGACCGTTGGAATGATCTTGGAT
>NZ_JAOSIR010000040.1:0-3140 GCF_030586865.1 Candidatus Phytoplasma crotalariae | reverse complement strand
ATTGAACAATATTATCGCGAATACATTAATAGCTCAAATAAAATCATGATCGATTATAATTATTATGCAAAAAAAGGTTATCATCAGAGATTAATTGAACAACAAAATCACGATATCAAATAATCAGAATAAACAACTAATTAGTGTTAAAACAAAATTAGTTTTCGGAAGAAGATAAATTATGGCAAGCCGGATGCTTGGAAACTTGCTTGTCCGGTTTAGAGGGGGGCTGTTTGTAATAGATAATCGAAATATAAATCTGATTATTGAAACGTAAATAATCTATCCCTATATATTATTGTTTAGAAGTTTTTTGTAAATTGAATATAGTTATTCAAAAAAATATTATTTTAGTTTTATTAGAGAAAAAAAAAATAAATAAAAATTTTGTTTTAATTAATAATATGATTAAATTATTAAACAATAAAAATAAACCTTATTTTGAAATGAAATTAAATGACCAATGGCAAATATCTAAAAAATATTATAAATGGCAATTAACTCCTGTAGTTAGAACTGAAAATAATATTGATACATTAAAAAATATTTTGTATTTTCATCATGATCGCAAAATATATCCTTCAAATATGATTCAAAAGGAGATTTTTTATAGTAATGGGGAAATTATTTTTCCTTTAATTATAAGAACAAAACGATCAGGAGATGTATTGCAATTTAAATTTGGAAAGCAAAAATTAAAAAAATTTTTAATTAATCGTAAAATTCCTATTACACAAAGACAAAAATTGTTATTAATAGTAGATCAAACGCAAAAAATTATTTGGATTCCTTATTTATATTGTAATGAAACTTTAGGAGAAGGCAAAATTATAACTCTTGCTGTTGAAGTGCCAAAGATTTTTAAATATTGTGTTATTTGACTCATTATCAACGAGATAAACGACGAAAGGATAATATGGAATAATTCGATAAATTTAATATTTTATTTAATAATAATTAATACAATTTAAAGTGGTTCTTAAAAAAACCAAACCTAAATATTAAGTTAACTAATCAATAATCCGCGCTTAAACCCGAAAGTATTACAATTAATAATCTTTTAAATGAAGATCAACTTTTTGAGTTGATCTTTTTTTATTTTTCAAATAAATGAAAAAGATATCTTATTATTATCTTTTCTAATTATATCGGACCAAGTAATAATATAGAAAGAAAAGATTTATTTTTATTTTTTATTTGATACGACATTTTTTGAGTGGTTTATAAAAATGGTTAGAAACATTAATTAAAGATATTTTAGATATAATTTTTGTATGTTTTATTTTTAAATTTTTATTTAATAAATAAAATTATTTTAAATTTTATTACTTTTTTGAATATTGACGAAAATATTAATATTTGATAAAATTAGTTACATGTTGTTAAATTAAAAATTAATTTAGTGTTTATAAACTTGATATACTTATTTTATTTATAATCATATTTTTATTCTAATTAAATTTTAATTTTAATCGGTTTTTTAATAAATAATTAATATAGATAAATCAAATTATCTATTTATTTGATATTTTTTATTCTTCAGTTTTAATTTTCTTTTATTATTTAAAAAATTTAATTTTATTAAAATACTTTTTTATTTTATAATTATTTTTCTTTTATGATAATTTTTTATTTAAAATTGTGATATTTAATAAATAAATGTTTTTTAAAATTATTAAAATTGTTTTTAATTAATTTTAAATATGATAATAATATAAAACTATTTTTTTGGTAAATTTAATAAAAAAATTAATCTTTTTATATATCAATTTTTATATTGATTTTCTTATATTTTATTTTTTTTAATAATTCGAAAGTATCTTAATTGAAAAAGATTAAATTTAGATAAATTAACGGAAAAAGGTTTTCTTATTATGTTGACAAAATATCTACGAAATAAAATCATTAAATTATTAATTGCAATTTTTATTTTATTTTTGTCATTAAATCTTTTTTTAATAATATTTTTTAAATTGGACAATAATTTTAAAAAATTAAAATTATTTTCTTCTAATAAACAAATAAATAATTCGGAAAAACTAAAAATTAATATAATGGATGTAATAAGATACTCCATTAATATAAATAACTTGTCTGATGATGAAAAAAAATTACTTTCAATAGATTCAAATCTGTCTTCAAAAGAAATAATTTTAATTTTAAAGGAGAGATTATTGAATCAATTTCAAGTAAATAATCAAATACACAAAGCTTACGTATTAGCACAAGAAGATGCGCATATAAAATTTAATAAAAATTTATATTATTATACACTTCCTCAAGATGAAAAAATATTTATGCAAAATTTAATTTACACAAACCCTACATTTTCAGAAAAAGAAACCATAAAAATTCTTTCGGACAGATTATTAGCAAAATATAGAATAAATCAAAAAAGGTTGAAAAAATATGTAGTTTTTTTAAAAAATCAATTAAATCCTAAAATGATTAGTGATAATTCTTTAAATATAAAAATAACTTTAAACAATAAACAAATGCCAGATATATTATTTTACATTATGATTATCAAAACAGTTTTAGCAGAAACACAATATAGAACAACTATATTAAACGAACAACTTAAAGATGATCAGAAATTACAATTACTCGAAAATGATTTTATGAATATTAGGGATTGGATACAAAGCGAGAATAACAAGTTATTGTTCATAAATCCTAATCTTTCGCCAAAAGAAAAAATTTTAATTTTAAAAGAAAAAATAAAAAATCAGTTTCAACAAAGAAACCAATTAACCAGATATTATGAGTTAATATACCAAAAAGCATTTCCAACACTTCCTGAACCTAAATCGCTAAGATATATTCCAGATGAAGACGCTTTTTTAGAATCTATTTTTAATCAACATCTCCACAAAACGGAAAGTAAAATAATTGAAGATCTTCAGACATCATTGTTAAGAGAATACGAACAAAAAAAATTATTATTAAATTTATGCAATTCAATCTTAGATAAAAAAATTTTTCCGCAAATTTACTATACTATGACTTTGAGCACTTCCGAAGTAGATATAAATGAAATGACTGAAATTCTAAGTGATCCATGGTATATTTCTTTTATAAGAGTTCAATTAAATGATGCAATAAATAAATTAATGACGTTACAACAACATATAAAAAAC
>NZ_JAOSIR010000004.1:0-24831 GCF_030586865.1 Candidatus Phytoplasma crotalariae | reverse complement strand
TAAAAATATTTTAAAATTTTATTATTTAAAAATATTTTTTTAATTATATAATTTAAAAAAAGCAATATTTAAAATAATTAATTGATAATATTTATTAATTAAAATTTATTTTTGTAAAAAATAAATAAAATATAAAATTTTATTCATTTTTTTAAAATGATTTTTTATGTTTGTTTGAAATTTTTTATTTTTTTAAAAAAAATTAGAAAGGTTTTTTAATTAAATTAAAAATATATTTAATAATTATGATTAAAAATTTAACATTAATAAATACAAAATACCAAAAAAATCCTTTTAATTTATGTAATAATAATATTAAAAATAAATTTATTTTTAAATTACTTTTGTTTTTAGCAATTTTTACTATTTTTTCTGATATATATGTAATTGTTTATTACAAAGTTAATGTTTTTGATATAAAAAAGATTTTTAAACAAATATTTTTTCATTATAGATTTTTTACTAATCAAATGATTTTATCTATTTTGTATATTTTATGTACTTTTTTAGTAGGAATGAAAAATAAAGAAAGACAAAAAAAAATTATTTTAATCGCATTAGTTAATTCTTTATTGACTTTTTTTGTTTATAATATGATCCTTGCCCCAATTTGGAAAAAAAATAACGATTTTAATATTTTTTGTAATTATTTACGACAAAATATTTTTTATAATGCAAATTTTTTTCAAAATATTTATGAAAGTCATTTTTTAAGTATTATTCAACATACTATTATTCCTTTAACTTTTTTTATAATTTTTATTTATTTAAAAATATCTAAGATTAAAATTAAAGAAATTTTTATTTCTTTTATGCATCCTTTAATTTATTTATTTTTCTTTTTTTTATGTTTATTGGAACCTTTAAAAACCTGTTTAGGTGTCCATTGTACATCTAATAAATGTTGGTTTCCTTATTCTAATATTCAATGCGATTATAATCTTCATGAGAATAAAATTTTTGGAGAACCTATTCTAGGAATAAATTATTTTAGGGGAAAAATAGCAGTTTTGATTAGAGAATTTGTTTTATTTATATTATTTGCCGCATTTTTTTATATTATCTTTGAAATTAAAAATAAATCAGTTAAAGTAAAAAAAAGGATTTTAATTTATGAATAGTATATCTTTAATAAAAAAAAAAATTATTATTACTGGTATAAAACCTAGTGGAGATTTGACTTTAGGTAATTGGCTTGGCATTATTCAACCTTTGATATTATTACAGCAAAAATTTTCTGAACAATATGAATTTTATTTTTTTATTGCTGATTTACATGCTTTAACAACTTTTTCTAAAGAATTTGACTTAAAACAAGTGATACGTAATATAGCAGCTATTTTGTTATCTTCTGGTTTATCCTTGTCTAAAACTACTTTTTTTCTTCAATCAGATATTTTTGCTCATACTTATTTAAGTTACATTTTAGAATGTAATTCTTATTTAGGGGAGTTAAATAGAATGATACAATTTAAAGAAAAAAATAAAAAAAACTCTTCCAATTCAAAAGTTTCTCTTTTTACTTATCCTCTTTTAATGGCATCTGACATTTTACTTTATGATGCTGATATAGTTATAGTCGGGAGAGATCAAAAACAACATTTAGAATTGACTCGTGATTTAGCTATTCGTTTTAATTCTTTTTATGGAGATGTTTTTAAAATTCCAGAATTTTTAAATATAGGATATACTATTAATTCTTTGAATAAACCTGATAAAAAGATGAGTAAAAGTAGTTTTTTAGATAAAGATCAAGATAAAGGTTGTATTTTCTTATTAGAAGATTTAGATAATATTAAAACAAAAATTATGCGGGCAGTAACCGATAATATAGGTAAAATAAAATATGATCCTCAAACGCAACCTGGCATCTCGAATTTATTAAAAATTTATGCAGGTTTAAAAGGTATTGAAATTTCTCAAGTAGAATTTTCATTTGCTAATTATTCTTATAGAGAATTTAAAATAAAATTAGTATCTTTAGTTTTGGAAAAAATTAAAATTATTCAAAATAATTTTAAAAATGTTATTAATGATTCTATTTTAGAAAATATTTTGTCTAATGGAGCTTTTAAAGCTAACATTATATCTCAACAAAAAATTAATAAAATAAGAGAAATTTTAGGAATTAAATATTCTATGTAATAAATTTTCCATAGAATAATATATTAAAATATTTTTTTTGATTATTGAAAATTATACATTTTTAACAATCGAAAAATTATAAAATTATTCTCAAAATAACAAAAATAGAAATTAAATAGGAATTTTTTCGGATTTTAGATATATTATGATATAATCTACACATATAAATACATTTATAAAGTGTTTTCTTATTTTTATAAAAAAAATGGAATTTTGGATTTTATTGCTGTTTGGGTTAGAAACAAATTAAAAATTAATTAGAAAAGGTTATTTTTTGTGATTAAAAAAGAAGAAAATACCAATATTATTTTTCAAAATAAAAAAATTAATTTTAATTTTATTTTAATTAATATTGTTTTATGTTTTTTTTATTGTTTAACTGACATTCTTTTTGTTAGTGGTAATTATAAAATAAATTTATATGTTACAGGTATTCATGGTATTGGTGATGCTATTGCAAAAGTTTTGAAAAGTAATTTTGCTATTTTGCAATATAATTCTTCTTTTGTAGGTTTTTTTGCAGCATTTTTTTATCTTTTAGTGAATTTTGTTTTGTTTATTTTTATTGCTTTTCCTAAATTAGATGGTAAATTTAACATTATTACTTTTTTAAATACTATTTTTATTTTTATTTTTTTAACTATTTTAACTATTTTAATTAATGGTAATAATGGGCTTGTTTTTAATAAAATGCAAAATTTTTTTGGTATTTTTGATTATGAGGGGAAGTTTTGGTTTAGTAATTTTTTAAGAGTCTTTATTGTTTCTTTGGTAACTGGTATTATTGCTGGAATTTGTATTAGAATTGGCGGTTCTACAGGTGGCATAGATATTATTTCTAAATATTTATATATTTATAAAAAAAAAGATATTTCTTTAATTACTTGTATTTTTAATTATTTTATTTCTATTATTGCTACTTTTTTAATTTATACTACAACCAAAGAATTTTATTGGGAATCTATTTTCTTAACTAATTTTGTTAAAATACCTTTAACAACTTTTTTTATGTATTTAATTATTTAAAGTATCGATTAATAATAATTATAAATTTTAATTAAGGAATTTATTGTGAATATAATGATTGAAAATACTTTGGAAAAATTTAGAATTTATTTGCTACAAGAGTTATTATTATCGCAAAATACTATAAATGCTTATTTAATTGATTCTCGACAATATTTGACTTTTTTATTTCATATTTTAAAATTAAATTCTCCTGATAAAATACAAAAAAATCACGTTTCTGATTTTCTTAATTATATTTCTAAAAATAACGATCTAAGTAGTAGAACTATAGCGCGTAAGATTATTGTTATTAAAAAAATACATTTTTTTTGGTTGTTAGAAAAATGTATAAATCGAAATATTGTTGAAAATTGGAAAATCCCTAAAATTACTAGAAAATTACCAATTGTATTATCTTTTGAAGAAATTATTATTTTTTTAAATACAATAAAAAATGATAATTCTTCTTTTATAAGTTTTCGTAATAAATTAATGTTTGAATTGATGTATAGTTCAGGTCTAAGAATATCTGAAATTTTAAATTTAACTTTATCATCTTTATATTTAGAAAAATTGCAGATTTTTATTATTGGCAAAGGTAATAAAGAAAGATTAGTGCCGATTACTAAACATGTTGCCAAATTATTTTATTATTATTTAAAAAAAATTAGACCTTCATTAAATTTATGTCAAGATAAAAAGAATGATTGGGTTTTTTTAAATTATCACGGTCTTCGTTTATCTAGACAAGGTTGTTACAAAATTTTTAAAAAAAATATTTTATTATCTAAATTATCTGCGTGTTCTCCTCATACTTTAAGACATTCTTTTGCTACACATTTGTTAGAAAATGGTATGGATTTAAGGATTTTACAAAAAATTTTAGGTCATGAAGATATAACTACTACTCAAATTTATACTCATATTAGTCAAAAACATCTAAAAAAGATTTATTTAAAATGTCATCCTCGTGCTATCGATTATGATTGATTTTTTTTAGTAATAAGGGGGGCGAATTAAATAAGTGTTGTCTACTACTTTATTATGTTATAAACAGTTATTTTTTTTGGAAAAAAGAAAACAACAAATTATTTCTTTATCTTTCCAGCAAAATTATTCTTTTTGGTTGTTTAAATTCAATGTTATTGAATATCCTAAAATTATTTCTGACCTTAAAAAACATTTATATACTTTTAATTATTTTTTGAATAAAAAAATTATTTTTATAGAGAATATTTCTGTTTTGTTAGAATTGAAAAATAAAGTAGATTTTTCTTTTTTGTTTAATTTTCTTAAAAAACCTCAGCAAAATATTATTTTATTTGTTAGTTTAGATTATAATATTGTGAATTTTATATATTTATACAATAAATTAAAATGTTTCATGCATGTAGAAGAAGTTTTTGCGATTAATAATTCTCGAGATTTGTATAATTATATTTTGAAATCATTTGAAGATGATAATTTTCAAATGTCTTTTAATATAAAATCTATTCTCACTAAAGAATTAATTAATCATTATCGAGGTGATTTATTTTTATTAGAGCAAGAAATAAACAAAATAAAATCTTATTATTTCAAGGATAAAACGATTGATGATCCAAAAATAATTAAAGATTTAATTTTTTACGAGCCAAATGAAAACATTTTATCTTTAATTAAATTATTAGTATCTAAAAAAAATTTAGAAAGTTATTTATTATTTATTAATTTGATAAATAAATTTCCAAATTTTTTTCTGTTTTTTTTTCAAATTATGAAAACATTACAAGAATTAATTTTAATTTATTTTTATTCTTTAAAAAATAGTAATGTTTCATTAATATCTTCTTGGTGCAAACTTTCTTCGGCTAAAACTTCTTTTTTTTTAAAAGAAATAAATAATTTAAATATGGAATTGGTTTATAAATTATTTTTGTTAAATTTTAAATTTTTTTATAACTTAAAAATCGGTTTTATTCCATCTTCGGAATGTTCAGATGTTTTTGTTAAAAGAATTATTTATAATCAAGAGCTAGAGGATTTTTAAATTTAAATCAATACAAATTTATTATTTTTTAATCAATTAATGTTTTAACAAATTCTTGTATATCTAGAGATCCTGTTCTGAATATTTTAAAATTATTATTAGTTATTTCTATAACTGCGGAAGGTATGTTAGATGAATTATAATTATTGGGTAATATTTTTTTCACTTTATACTGATAAAGTTGTTTAATAATTTTAAAATTATTCAAAGGTGGCTGTCCGCTTTCATTGACAGAAGTGGTTTTTAAAGGTCCTTCTTTTTTTAATATTTCAAGAGCTATAGGGTGATTGGGTATTCTAATGCCGATTTTATTTTCTTTAGTTAGTTGAAAATATTTTTTTTTAGTGTTAACTATTAAAGTTAAAGGGCCTGGCCAAAATTTTTTAGATATTTTTTTGATTTGGTTATTGATTTCGATAATATTTTTTATTTGTTCTAAATTATAAAATAAAAGAGCCATTGGTTTGTTTAGATCTCTTTTTTTTAATTGATAAATTTGATTTAAACTTTGATTATCATTCCAAGGCGCACCCATTCCATACACAGTATCTGTGGGAAAAATAATTATGTTATTTAAGATTTTCATAAATTATTTAAAAGTTATCTTTCCATTTTTTTTGTTGAAACTCTTCTAGTAAAGGTTTTACAATTAAATCTATATTTCCTTCCATAAAATCATTCAATTTATATATTGATAAATTTATTCTATGATCTGTTATTTTATTATTTGGATAGTCGTAAGTTCTTATTTTTTCACTTCTATCACTTTTTCCTATTAAATCTTTTTTAATTTGATTTTGTTTTTGTTTTTGTTCAGATTGTTTTTGATAATAAATTTTATTAGTTAATAATTGAAAAGCTTTTTCTTTGTTTTCATGTTGACTTTTAGCTATTTGGCATGCTGTGCTAATGCCTGTAGGTAAATGTGTTAATCGTACTGCTGATTTGGTGGTATTAACAGATTGTCCTCCAGGGCCGCTAGCATTAAAAGTATCTACTCTAATATCATTCCAATTAATTTCTATTTTAGGATGATTATCGTTAGGAATTACTAATATTTTAGCTGTAGATGTATGTATTCTCCCTTTATTTTCTGTTTTCGGAATGCGTTGTACCCGGTGTATTCCGGATTCATATTTAAGATAATAAAAAACATTTTCCCCTTTAATTACAAATTCAACAGATGAAATTCCTTCTTTGGGAGCGGATAATAGATTGATTATGTCTAATTTCCATTTTTTATCTTCTACATATTTTTTATAAGCTCGAAATAAATCTGCAACAAATAAATTAGATTCTTGTCCTCCGATACCTTTTTTAATTTCTACAATTACATTTTGTTTATCTTCTGTGTTATATTTTTCTGGAGATAATAATTTTTCTAATTGATTAGTTTTATTTTTTATTTTTTTGTTTAAATTATTTTTTTCTGTTTCTAATAATTGAATTATTTCTTGATCCTGAATTTGATCATTTTGTTTAGATAATGTTTTTTGTATTTTTTGATATTCTTTTTTTAATTGAATATATTCTTCGTAAACAAAAACAATTTTTTGGAGTTTATTTAGTTCTTTTAATAAATCAATATTTTGAAAATTTTGTGGGTTTTCTAATATTTTTTTTTGATTTTTTAAATATTTTTTTTTGATTAATTCTAATTTCTCAAACATCTAAATGGTTATATCATCCTATTTTTTCATTCTATTAAATGGTCAGTTTCATTAAATAATAAACAATTAGAATCAAAATTAAAAAATTTAGTACTTGTTATACCTTGACGATTTTTAGCAATAATTAATTCTGTATGCCCTAAATCAATATTATATTCGCTATATTTTTCTTTGGAATAGTATCCTTTTCTGTATAAAAACATGACTATATCAGCATCTTGCTCAATACTTCCTGAATCTCTTAAATCTGATAGAATAGGTTTTTTATCTTCTCTTTTTTCTACCTCTCTAGATAATTGAGATAAAGCTATAACTGGTATTTTTAATTCACGAGCCATTTGTTTTAAACTTTTAGAAATATCAGAAACTTCTTCTTGACGATTATTAAAACTAGATTGACGATTATTTGGATTATTTTTTCGAATTAATTGTAAATAATCAATAATGACTACATCTAATTTGTTTTGATGCTTTAATTTACGGCATTGCGTTCTTATATCTAAAATATTGACTGCTACTGAATCATCAAAATAGATGTTTAATTTTTTAAGTTTATCAGCTGTTACTTTTAGTAATGATTTTTGAGTTTGATTTAATAATCCTAATTGAATATTTTTATGAGGTATTTCGCTTTGAGAACTTAATATTCTTGTTACTAATTGTTCATTGGACATTTCTAAACTAAAAATAGCTACATAGGTTTGAGAATTATTATTATTTTGAGCCATTTTAATTGCTAAATTAGTCATGAAACTACTTTTACCCATAGAAGGCCTAGCGGCAATAATAATTAATTCTTCTTTTTTCAATCCTAAAGTTACTTCATCTAAATTTGTATAACCAGTACTTATACCAATAATATTTTTATTTTGTAAATTGTTTAGAGTTTTTTCTTGTACTGTTTCTATTAAATTATTAATTTTAACAAAATTATTATTTTTACTTTTATTAGAAATTTGGAAAATTTTTTCTTCTGCTAAATTTAAAAAAATTTGTGGTTCAATGTCAGGATTATTTAAACCTTCATGCACAATAGAAGAAGCAGTTTGAATAATATTTCTTTTGATAGCTGCTTCATTAACTAAATTAATGTATGTTTCCAAATGATAAATAGATGGAATTATTTCTCCTAATTGAATTAAATAGTTTTGTCCGCCATCTATATGAATATTTTTATTTTGTAGTAATGTATATACTGAATAATAATCTATAGATTTTGATGTTTCAAATAATTCTTGAATTGCTTGGAAAATTTTTTGGTTATTAAGATTAAAAAAATCACTAACTTCTAAACGACCTAATACATTAATAATTTGTTTCGGTTCTAAAAAAATAATTCCTAAAATGGATTTTTCTGCTTCTGCGTAATAAGGCAGTTTTATATTTTCATTCATGACTTTTTAGCTTTTACATTAATTGTTAAATTAGCTATGATATTATCTTTTAAAATAATATTAGCTTTGTAGATACCTAAAGAATTTATTTCGTTATCTAAAATGATTTTAGGTTTATCTAATAAAATATTATGACTTTTATAAAGTTCATCTATAATGTGTTTAGGAGTTATTTTTCCGTGCATTTCTCCATTGGGACCTATTTGGATTTGAATAGTAATTGTTTTATCTTCTATTTCTTCTTTTAGTTTGGTCATTAAGAGAATTTTTTGTTGTTCTTTTTCTTCTTGGATTTTTTTATTTTGTTTTAATTTTTCAATATTTTGAGGATTTGCTAAAAGAGCTTTTTTGGTTCTAATTAAATAATTACCAAAACCAGCATTAACTTGAATAATTTCTTCTTTTTTACCTTTATCATCTAAATCTTCTAATAAAATAATTTTCATATTCTCATTTCCTTCTTGGTATTCATTTTTCAAAATTGTTTTTAATTCTAATACAACATCATTAATATTAGCATTTTTAATTTGAGCAGCTGCGCTATTGATATGTCCTCCTCCATTCATTTTTTCCATAACAATTTGCACATTAATATTATCGTTACAGGATCTAGCACTAATGCCTATTTGATGAGTAGAAGATAATTCTCCTATTACAAAAGCTGCTTCAATATTTTGTACATTTAAAGAATTTTCTGCTACTTTAGCTAAAAATGAACGATCATCAATCGGTTTATTACTTGTAATGATAGCAAATTTTTTCATGTAAATCTCCATACGAGATAATAATTGATTCATTTCTAAAATTTGATCATAACTTTGTCTTAACCATAATTTAATTTTTTGACTTTCCGCTCCCATATTAATTAAACGCGATGCTACTTCTAAAGTTCTTTCGCTAGTTCGAGAAGTAAAATAATTAGTATCAATAATCATACCTCCGTACATAATGGTCGCTTCTAAAGGAGAAATGTATACTGGATGGTTTAAAAAAAATATCAATTCCATTATCATTTCTACGGTTGATGAAGCGGAGGCATCTATATAGGCGAATTTGTTTGAAATAATTTTTTCTGAAGAACGATGATGATCAATAATGATTATATTATCGGTTAAAGTTAATAATTCTTTGTTATCTAAAATTTCTAAATGTTGATTATCTACAATAATAATTAAGGAATTTTTATTTATCATTTTATTTGCTTTTTGAACATCAATAATATTTTTGAAAAGATTGGGATTTTCTTGATTTAAAATTTCATAAATATTTTGGAAATTTTTCTCTATTAAGTTTATATCCATGATAATATAATGATCTTGATTGTTATTTAATGAAGATGCTATTTTATAAATAGCAATCATTGAACCAAAAGCATCTAAATCTGGATTTTTATGACTCATGAAAAAACAATTATGATGTTTTTGAATCAAATCTTTAATGATTTCCGAATTAACTCTAGATATGATTTTAGAGTTTGTATTTAAAGAAGTTTTAGTGGCTCCGAAATATTGAATTTTTTGATTTTCAATATTAACGACTACTTGATCTCCGCCTCTTTTTTGTGCTAATTCTAATGCACTTTGAGAATAATAAGCTAATTGGTTAAAAGGTAAGTTATAACAAGCAATTCCCATAGATAAAGTGATGTTTAATTTATATTTTTCAGAAATATTTCTGATATTTTTTAAAATTGAAAATTTTTCTAATATCATATTTTCTAATTGTTCTCTTTTTAATAAAAGTAAAAATTTATCATCTGACAATTGTTTCAAATAACTTTCATAAATTTCGAAAAAATCTGAAATAGCACTTAAATATTCCACTTTGATTTGTGATTGTTCAGAAAAGTCTAAATTTTTTAAAGAATTTTCTAAGTTATCAAAGGATAGAAATATTAAAGCAGGTGTAGCTTGATGATAAAGAATTTGTATTTTTTCTCTTTGGGTTACATCAAATAAATAAAAAACATTAAATTCTTTTTTATATAGACAATCAAAAAATTTATTTCCTATATTTAAAACTATTTGTTTCTCTTTCTCTTGAGTATTTAATAATTCGGCCATTTGTTTATTTATTAAGTTTAAAGAAGTATTAATATTAGGGTTATTAAATATTTTATTAGCGTAAGTATTTATCCATTCAATAGTATTGTTTGTCGTATTAATTACGATAATTCCTATAGTTAATTCGTTGAATACTTCTTCGCCTATTTTATCTATATAATAAGATAATTTGGACCACAAAGATAATCTTTTTTGTAATCTTTTAATCTTTAAACTTCTTTGAAAATGCATATAAATGCTTAAAATGATAAAAAAAATAACTAATTTTCCTAAAATGCTAAAAAATAATTTAATAATAATTTTTTTTACTTCTTGAATTTCTTTATTTGGGTTATGAATTAATAATTTGATGTTATCATAATCAAGGAAGGTCATATATAAAAATGTACCAATCAAAATTATAAATAAAAAAATTTTTTTATAATTGAGATTTTTTTTTCTTAATGTTAACATAATTAATAATTAAACTCTCTTTTCTAAAAAAACACGGGTTAAAAATAAAGATAATTCTATTATATAAAAAAACAAAACAAGTTATTTTAAAAAAACTTGTTTATTATTTATAAATATTTTATTTTTCCACAAAAGGTATTAAGGCCATATGACGCGCTCTTTTTATAGCTACTGCTAATTTTTTTTGCCATTTAGCGCATACTCCGGTTATTCTAGATGGTAAAATTTTACCTTCACTACTTATAAATTTTTTGAGAATTTCTATATTTTTAAAATCTATATTGGTGAATTTATTTTGCTTAAAAAAACATACTTTACGACGTTTTTTAAAATATTTTTTTCGAATCATTTGCATATTATATTTTATTTACATTCCTTAGTTAAAATTAGTATTTATTATTTTTTAAAATTATTAAATATTTAAAAAAGCGAATCATCATCATCTGCTTCTTTATTATTGAAATCTTTATTATTTTTGATATCTTTGATATCTCTATTGTTTGATAATGTTCTTTCAATATTTAAATTATTAGAATATTCATTTTTTTGTTTATTTTTTTTATAATCAGAATATTCTTTGCTTTCTAAAAATTTAATATTCTTGCACACGATTTTGGTATCGAAATTGGTTTTTTGGTTATTATTAGGATCTTCGTATATTTCTGTTCTAACTTTACCTTCTACAGCTAACAAACTGCCTTTATTAATGTATTTGGTTAAATTTTCTGCTTGTTTTTCCCAAACAATACAACGAATTATATCTGATTCTTTTTTGCCTTCTGGATTTGTGTATTCTCTATCCACGATTAAATTAAAAATAACATAAGGTGTGTTAGTTTCTTTTGTAAATCTTATTTCAGGATCTTTAGTGATTCTGCCTATTAACAATACCCTATTTAGCATTACTGTCTCCTATTTGTGTATTTTCTTTATTTTTTGATAATTAAAAAACGAATTATTTCTTCGGTTATTTTCATTAATTGATTAAATTTTTCTACAAATGTATTATCTGCTTTGATTGTGGATTGTACATAATAACCTTGTTTAAATTTTTTAATTGGATAAGCTAATTCTTTTAACTCTGCAGAAGTTGAAGTAATTTCTTCGAAATAATTAATATCTTTATTTTTAAGAAAATTTTTGTTTAAATTTTCTACTATTTCTTGAGCTTTTTCTAGGCTTATATTTGGTTTTATAATGTACATTAATTCGTATTCTTTCATGTTTGTTGATTTTTCGTATTCTTTCATGTTTGTTGATTTTTTGCTCCTTTTTTATACAGTTTTTTCTAATAAAAATATCTTAAATCTTAATTAGATTATAGTTTTATAAATCAAAAATAATTAATTTTGTCAAATTAAATTTTAATAGAAATTTTAATATTTTATAATAAAAAAATAAAAATTATAAATTAATAATATGTAAATTTTTTATTATAAAAACTAAATTTTATCAAATTGAAATGATGATATACTCTAGGCTTTATTCTAACAAATAAGAAAAACAATGTCAAATAAAACATTATTAATAAAACTCATTTATAGTTTGATAAATTTAATTTCTTGATTGTTTAAGGAGGTGATTTTGTTGTAGCATTAAATAATTTAATTTTTTTTAATAATTATTAAACAAAGTAGAATTATATTGATTTTTCCTATAAATAGAAAAAAATAAAATTTTAAATTCTATTAGATTTTTAAAAATAAAATTTCTTTTTTAAATTAAAATTTGTGTAATTTTTTCAAATATTTTTTAACTTTGTAATAAAAAAGGAGTTTTTGTTGTGAATGTGCAAAAAGCTATATTTTATTTGAGTAATATTTTTAATTTTATTCAAAATTATTATCATTATTTTGTGAATATAATTTTTTGGTTAATTATTTTTATTGTAGTTTATTTAATTATTTGGGTTATTAGTTTAATTGTTAATACTTTGCGTTTATTGCCGAGATTAAGGTTTGTCAATAAATTGTCTTCTAATTCTTATTACAATTCACCTTATGCTTCTTCTAACAATAATTTTCAAAATAAAATATCTGCACCTAGAGGATTTTTTTTTACTTCACTACTTATTTTAATATTTTTTATTTTGTTATTAATGAGTTTGTTTTTTATTAAAAAATTTAATTTTACTCCGTTGTCAAAAATCATAAGTTTACCAAATTTTTCTACAGAAAAATTACACCAATTAACAGCATTACCTAACAATTATTCTGATAATAATGTTTTTTTTCGTCAAAAATTGGTTAAAGATCTAGAGGAATTAGATCTTATTTTGAAGATGAAGGATTATCAGCCTGTTTCATTAGAATCAGAACAACAAAAATTATTGAAAGAAGTAAATGTTTTAAAATTTAAAATTATTAATGATTCTAATGTGTCTGAAAAACAAATTACAGAGAATATCGATAGTTTAAAACACAAAATAGATGAATTAAATTATAAATATAACGAGATTATTAATAAATCAATAAATTATAATAATTTTAAAAAAAGTTTGGGGATTCCTATTTTTGTTCCTGTTATAAGGTCAATTAATTGTTAATAATCAAAAAATATTTTAAAAAAGATAGGAGTAAAATAAATTTTACTCCTTTATTTAAATTTTTTGTTTTTTTTGTAGGTAATTATTGGTTATTTTTTTAAATTATTTATTACTGAATTACAGCGATTACATAATTCACTAAAGGTATTATAATTTATTACATTCCAACAGCGAGGACAAGTTTTTCCTGTAGATTTAATAATTTTAATTTTCATTTGGCATGATTCTATAATTTGAATTTCTGATACAATCAATAATTGATGTAAACAATTATTTATTTTTAATTTTGTGATTGCGTTTAAATACTCTGTTGTTAGTTCTAAAATTATTTTGGCTTCTAAAGATTTATTAATAATTTGATTTTTTCTAGCATCTTCTAATTTTTTTAGTACTATATCTCTTAACTCTAAAAACTTTTGATAAGCTTTTTGTTCGTCTGAATTAGTATCTTGTTGTTTAAATGCGTTTATGAAGTTATCTATTTCTGTTATTTTAGGCATATTTTCTAAGTAAACATCTTCTTTTTTGAAGCTTTCGTTAACATTTAGATAATTATAAGCTTCTGAAGTTGTATGAGGTATAATTGGTGTCAAAACAATTAATAAATCTAATAATAAATCATATATATTCGATTGAATAGTTCTTCGTTCTTTACAATTAGGGATTTCAATATACAAAATATCTTTGGCAAAATCTAAATAAAAAGAACTTATTTTATTAGTTATAAAAAGATATATTAAACTTATAATTTTTTCAAAATTATAACTTTCGTATGCTTCGATAATTTGCTTAATTATTTGTTTAAATTCGAGAATTATTAATTTATGTAAAGAAGTTCTTTTCGAAAAAGATATATAGTCTGTTTGTATATTAAAATCGTATAAATTGCCTAACATAAATCGCAAAGTATTTCGTATTTTGCGATATTTTTCTTCTATTTGTTTTAAAATAGAATGATCTATTTTAACATCATTTTTATAATTAGTGCTAGCTACCCATAATCTTAATATATCAGCTCCGCTTTGTTTTATGATGGTTTGTGGTTCTATAATATTTTTTTTTGATTTGCTCATTTTTTGCCCTTGGCCATCAAGAACGAAACCGTGAGTAATAATTTTTCGATACGCCGCTTTATTAAATGCAGCTACTGAAGTAATTAAAGATGAATTAAACCATCCTCTATATTGATCTGAACCTTCTAGATATAAATCGGCTGGAAAAAAATTTGAAGAAATATTTTGTATAACATTATATGAAGTTCCAGAATCAAACCAAACATCTATAATATCGATATCTTTAGTAAATAAATGATATTTATTATTTTTTTTAATATATTGTTCGGGTAATAATTTTGAAATTTCCCATTCATGCCAAATGACTTTTCCGTATTTTTCGAATAAATCAGCAAAATGGTTAATTATTTTGATATCTAGAATGGGTTTTTGATTTTCATCATATAATATAGGAATAGGTACTCCCCATTTTCTTTGTCTGCTTATATTCCAATCTTCCCGGTTTATTATCATATTATACATTTTTTGTTCTCCCCAATTAGGAAACCATTTAATGTTTTTAATTTCTTTTAATAATTCTTTTTTGATACTCTGAATATCTATAAACCATTGTGATAAAGCTAATAAAACAATAGGTTTATTAATGCGATTATCATGAGGATATAAATGTTCTATTAATTCTGCTTTAATTAAAAGTCCTAGTTTTTGTAAATCTTCTATAATCAAATCATTGGCTTTTTGAAAAAAAATTCCTTGATATTGAGGAGATAATTCTGTCATATTGCCTTTTTTATCAATACTTAGACTCGTTTCTAAATTATATTTTTGTCCTATTACAAAATCTTCTTGTCCATGTCCTGGCGAAATACTAACCAAACCTGTGCCTTCTTGATCGGAAACAAAATCACCTAAAATAATTTTTTTTGTTTTATTAAATAAAGTGTTTTCGTATTGTAAATTTTCTAATTGTTGGCCTGTTAAAACTTTAATAATTTCAATTTTTTGCCAATTAAATTTAATTTGTAATTTTTGTAAAACTTTAGCTCCTATAATATATTTTTGATTTTTATTGACATTAATCAAATAATATTGGGCTTTGGGGTTGACACAAATGGCTTCATTAGAAGATAAAGTCCAAGGGTTAGTGGTCCAAATTATAAATTGAACATTTGGTTCAAAATCTTTATATTCATTATTTATTAGTTTAAAGGTTGTAAAAATAGACCAAGTTTGATGTTTTTGATATTCTATTTCTGATTCAGCTAAAGAAGAATTTAAATAAGTAGACCAATAAACAGGCTTTAATTTTTTAAAAATTAATTTTTTTTCTAACATTTTCGCAAAAATTCTAGTTTGGTTTGCTATATATTTGTTATCGCAAGTCAAATAAGGATTATTCCAATCTCCTAAAATACCTAATCTTTTAAAATTTTCTTTTTGTTTTTCGACAAAATGGAAGGCAAATTTTTGGCATTCTTTGTTAAAAATTTTAGTTGTTAAATTTCTATTTTGAGAATTTTTTTTTAAAACTGCAATTTCAATTGGCAATCCATGTGTATCCCATCCTGGTATATAAGGTGTATTGTATCCTTGCATAGTTTTAAATCTTAATATGAAATCTTTTAAAATTTTATTTAAAGCATGACCGATATGTATATCGCCGTTAGCATAAGGAGGACCATCATGCAGGATAAATGCTGGATTGTTTTGATTTTTTTTTAAATTTTTTTGATACAAATTGATTTGATACCAATATTTTTCTATTTCAAGTTCTTTTTGTGGTAAATTTCCTCTCATAGGAAAATCAGTTTTGGGCATAGATAATGTATTAGTATAATATTTACCTTTTTGATTCATTTTTATATTATATTTCCTTTTATAGCAATAATGGAGTAAAGATTCGAATAAATACAATAAATTAGATAGTTTTTTTATGATTTGTTAGACACGAAATTTAAAGTTTATAATATCACCATCTTGAACTATATAATTTTTACCTTCTAAACGTAATTTACCTTTTTCTTTTATTTCGTTAATACTATTATATTTAACAATTTCGTTATAATTTACAACTTCTGCTCTGATAAAACCGCGTTGAAAATCTGTATGTATTGATTTAGCACATTGAGGAGCCGTAGAACCTTTTACGAAAGACCAACTTCTTGTTTCTTTAGATCCAGCAGTAAAATATGTTTGTAAATTTAAAAGTTGATAACTATTTTTAATTATTTTTTCTAAGGCATATTTAGAGGAAAGTAATGTTTGTGTTTGGTTAATATCTAGTGTATTTTTATTAATTGATAGGGAAGAATAATTTTTTTTGGCTTCAAGAATACAAATAGGAATGAATTTTTTATTAGTATTGGAACTATATTGATTCATTTGTTGAAAAAAAATATTTTTATCCCAATTATTATTTTTATTTTCTGGCAAATTACCTATATAAATCATAGGTTTAAGAGTTAATAGATTGAAACTTTTTATTATTTGGATTTCTTCTTTTGTTAAGTGCAATTCGCTAGCAGCGATATTTTGGCTTAAATTTTTTTTAATTTTTTGTAAAAGTTGAATTTCTAATTTTGTTTCTTGTTGTGTTTTTTTTGGAGAATGACAGATTTTATTTAAGCGTTGTTCAATTTGTTCTAAATCAGCTAAAATTAGTTCTGTTTCGATCATTTGACTTTCTAATACAGGATTAATTCTTTCATGAATATGAATAATTTTTTGATCATCAAAACATTTGACGACATGGCAAAGAATATCAACATTACGAATATGATTTAAAAATTGATTTCCTAATCCTTCTCCTTTGGAAGCTCCAGGGACTAAACCAGCGATGTCGACAAATTGTATTTGAGTTTTAACGATTTGTTGAGATTTAAAAAAGTTTTCAATATATTTTAAACGTTCATCGGGAACTTCTATCATAGCTATGTTAGGCTGGATAGTTGCGAAAGGGTAATTCGCTTCTAAAATATTTAATCCTGTTAATGCATTAAATAAACTTGATTTACCTACATTAGGTAATCCTATAATTCCAACTTTCATATATTTTTCACCTTACTAAGAAATTTATTGTCAAAATATTTTTTAAATTTTTATTATTTAATTATAACATTTTACTGGTTTAAATGATTCTCGAAAACTACTATTTTTTTGATATTGCTACCATCTCTAAAAAGTATTATAATGTATGTTAGTCAATTGATTTTAAAGAAAAAATTTTATTATTTTATTGAAAAATTTAAAAAAATGTTATTTATGAATGAACATATAAACATTAGTTTTTAATAAAAAATCCCAATTAAATTTGTTATTTTGGGATAAATTTATAAAAATAGAAGGAATATAATTATGTTAAAAAAACAAATGATCCCTGTTGGAGTTTCCGGTAGACATGCTCATTTGTCATTAGAAGCTTTAGAAATTTTATTTGGTAAAAATTATAAATTAACTTGGTTTAAAGATTTAACACAAAAAGGCCAATTTGCTGCTAACGAAAAAATAGATGTTATTAGTTCTAATAATCATATTCTTAAAAATGTTCGTATTTTGGGTCCTATAAGAAAATTTACGCAAATCGAAATTAGTAATAGTGATAATATTAGAAATAAATTTGGTGCTCCTGTTAGGAGTTCGGGGGATATTAAAGGTTCTGCTAGCGCTACTTTAATTGGTCCATGCGGAAAATTATTTATTGAAGAAGGAGTTATTATTGCCGATAGGCATATACATTTGTCTGATAAAGAAGCTAAAGATTTATGTTTAACTGATAAACAAATAGTGAGTGTTCGAGTAGATGGTATTAAAGCCGGTATTTTGCACAACGTTTTATGTCGTATCAATGTGGATTTTAGTTTAGAATTACATATAGATACGGATGATGCTTCAGCATTTCATTTAAAAAATGGCGATTTAGTAGAATTAATGACAATATAAAGTTGATTTTAAAATCTGTATAAATTTCTCTAATTAAAATAAAATAGAAAGTTTGTTAGTTTTAATTAATATAAATTTTTAAATTTAAACTTTTGGACTTTTATAATTTAAAAACTACAAATTATCTAATTTATAAAAATTATTTTTGTAAAAATAACTTTTGATTCTTTAAATTTTTAAATAAATAAAAAAATTGTTATTTAAAATCTTAAAAGTTATTTGCGAAAAGAAATTAAAAAGATTATTTATATAGAAGAAAGAGTTTTATTTGTGATTTTAGAATCATTTTGGTCAAAAGAACCAAGAAAATTTGCGAAGATTGAAGTTATTAAAGATCCTGTTTATGGGTATATTTATTTAGAATATTTGTTTTTAGAAGAACTAATTAATACTCGTCTTTTTCAGAGATTAAGGCGTATTAGACAATTAGGATGTGTCCATATGGTATTCCCTGGTGCTGAACATTCTCGTTTCACCCATAGTTTAGGTGTTTATGAATTATCTAGACGTTTTTTAGAATTTCATAAATTTCAATTAATAGAAAAAAAATTTTCTTTAAGGAATAAATTAATTTTATTAGCAGCTTCTTTATTACATGACATTGGACATAGTTCATATTCTCACATTTTTGAACGCGTTTTCGGTATTAATCATGAAGATAAAACTATTCAAATGATTATTAATAATAAAGAAATTATTTCTATACTAGATCAAATAGATATAAATTTTAAATATGATGTGGCCGAAGTTATTAAAAATGATAAAAAGAGTAAAAGATTTACTTTATTAAAGCAATTATTAACAAGTCAATTAGATTTTGATCGTTTAGATTATTTAAAAAGAGATTCTTTTTTTGCTGGTGTTAGTTATGGTTATATCGATTCGGATCGTTTAATTGGTATTATGGAAATCACTAATGCTTATCAAGTTCCACAAACTTCTGATTTTCCTATGGACGAATTAGTAATTATTTTCCGTAATAGTGGTCTTTCTAGTATTGAAAATTATTTGATGAGTCGTTATTACATGTATAGACAAGTTTATTGCCATTCTAAAATTATATTATTTGCTATTATTTTAGAACAAATTTTTAAGAGAATTAAATTTTTAATCAAAAATAATTATTTATTTGAATTGGATATTACTTTGTTAAAAAATTTTTTTTCTAATAAAGAATCTTTAGATTTATATTCTAAAATTGATGATTTTTATATTAATAGCTTAATTGTTGCTTTTCAAGATAGTCAAGATTTAATTTTATCTCATCTTTGTCAAGATTTTTTGCATCGTCGCATTGTTTTTTGGAAATGCATTCCGAATATTTCTAAAAATTATGAATTTATTAAAAAAATTCAACAAAAATATAGAGATAATTCGGTTTATTATACTTATTATTACGATGATTATATTTTAAGAGATACTTATCGCGAAAATGTTGATAATATTGGGGAACAAATTTTGATTGGTTTTGGTGATATTACTGATAATATTATAAAACCTTTGAGTCTTAAATCTGTTCTTATTAATAATATAATGTTTCAAAATTCTTACAAAGATATGCGCAATTTTTTTTATTATCGTGATTTCAATGATTAAAAATAAACAACATGTTTTTAAAAAAAAATATGGTCAAAATTTTTTGAATAATTTGAAAATATTAAATTTAATTGTAGAATCTGCTGATATATTTAATAAAAATATAGTAGAAATTGGTCCCGGCAAAGGCGCTTTAACAAAATTATTGGTTTTAAAAGCTAAAAACATTTTAGCTTATGAAATTGATTTTACTTTAAAAAAATTTTTATTTTTTCCTGAATATTGTAACATTCATATTATTTATGATAATTTTTTGAAACGCGATATAGAAAAAGATTTTAAACAATATTTTGGTAACGCACAAGAAGAGGTGGTTTTAGTAGGTAATTTGCCTTATCATATTGTTTCAGCTGTTTTATTCAAAATTTTTACTATATCTCAGATCAAAAGCTTTACTATAATGTTACAAAAAGAATTGGCATGGAGAATATTATCGGGTCCATTTGTTAAAAATTATAATTCTTTAAGTGTTATTTGCCAATCTTTGGCTATTATTGATGTTATTAAAATAGTTAAGAAAACTAATTTTTATCCTCAACCTAAAGTAGATGGAATGATTTTGAAATTTACTAAAAAACAATTTTCATTAAGAGAAGAAAATTTTTTATATAATGTTTTTTTTAAATTTTTAAAAATTGCTTTTAAACAGAAAAGAAAACAATTAATTAATAATTTTCAAGATTATCTAAATATTTCTAAATCTGAAATTATTAGTTTTTTTGTTAAATACGGAATACCTCTAAATATTAGAGCAGAAGAAATAAATATTTTAGAATTGCAAAAAATAGCTAAATTATTTTGGATTTATTTTCAGCGGTAATAATCAAGAAATTTATGATGTTTTGAAAGTGTAATAATTTATTTCATTGTAATATTGTATATAAATTGTGATAAAATAATCCCATAAAAGATTATGTAAATTAAAAAAAAAGGATTATAATTTTTTACAGTAGTTTATTAAAAAAATTAATTTTTAATTTTGATAAATTTTTAAAAAATAATAGGATGGTATGTAATGAACATTACTGGTGTTAGAATAAAACTTTATGATAAAGAGGATCCCAAATTAAAAGCTTTTGCAACTATTTTTATAGATAATGATTTTGTTGTTCATGGTATTAAAATCATTCTCGGTAATAGAGGTCATTTTGTTGCTATGCCTAGTTGGAAGTTGAATACGGGGGTTTACAAAGATATAGCTCATCCCACTAATACTGATACTCGGAATATGTTAAATAAAAAAGTTTTACGAGAATTTTATACCAAAATTTCTGAGCAGAACAATAATAATAACAATAATAATATAACTAGTTCAGAATCAGAAGAAGTTGATTTAAAATCATCAAATTCATAAGATAACGAAAAAAACAATAGTAAAAATAATGATTCTAGTAATGAAGAAAGTTATGATTGTGATTAATTTTGAATTTTTTCTGTTTGAAAATTTATTTTTCTATTAAAAATCTACTCAAAATTATTTCTTTTAATTATTTTTTGTTTTAAACATTTGAAAAATATATAAATTAGTTTTAAGTTTATATATTTTTCTTCGCATTTTATAAGGATTAATGGTATTTATATTTTGAAACAACATTCTAGTATTTATAATTCTGAGAAAAATGATCGACAACATTTTGATTCGGATTACAAAAATAATTCTAAGTACTTTTGTCTTTTTGTTTGGGGTTTGTTTTTATATTTATTCTGTTTTGTTCCTGTAGTAGTATTTAAATTGTTTAATTTGAATGATCACGAATGTTTATTATTTAAACGCATTATTACTTTGTTAATTTTGGGTTGTACAGGTTATCATGTTATTCTTGAAGGTTTATTAGATACTTATTATGACACCAAAAAAAATCGCAAATTTACACCAAATATACATATTTTAATGTTATTAGGCGCTTTGGGAGCTGTTTTTTTAAATAATTTTAATGAAGCTATTTTATTAATTATTATCTTTGCAACTTCGAATTTTTTAGAAGAATACATAGAAACTAAAAGTCATAAAGAAATTAGAAATCTTTTAAAAATGGCGCCTACACAAGCTCGTTTAATAGATGTTAATGGTAATTTTACTTTGATAGAAGTAGATAAATTAAATATCGGAGATAAAGTTATTGTTTTAAGTGGTGATCAAATTCCTTCTGATGGAGTAGTAGTTTCTGGTAATTCTTGTGTGGATGAATCTAATATTACTGGAGAAAGTATACCTATTGATAAAAAAAAAGGCGATAAAGTGTATGGTAGCAATATTAATCTTAGTAATACTTTAATTATTAAAATTACTGCTAATACCGATCAAAATTTATTTTCTCGAATTATTAAATTATCTCATGAGTTAAAAAATAATGTTTCTAAAAATGCCACCTTAATTAAACGTTTAGAACCAGTTTATGTAAAAACTGTGTTGTTAATATCTTTTTTTATTTTAGTTTTTTTTCAAACAATTAATTTTATTAAAGGTTTTGAATATTATTTGTTTAATAAAATTTTTGAAAAAATTATAGTTTTTTTAACTGTCGCTTCTCCTTGTGCTTTAGTTGTTGCTGATATTCCAGCTACTTTATCTGCTATTTCTTTTTTAGCTAAACAAAGAATTTTATTAAAAAATGGCAATGCTTTGAGTTTTTTAGCTAATATTAAAGCTATTGTTTTTGATAAAACTGGAACTTTAACAATTGGTAAGCCCGTAGTTAAAGAATTTTTATTTGATAGTTCTTTATGTGAAGATGAGAAAAATAAATTTTTGGCTATTTTTTACCATATGGAACAAAAATCTAATCATCCTTTAGCTAGATCAATTACAAAATATTTAAAAAGTGTTTTTGTTATTGAAGATCAATTAAATAACAATTATTCTGATATAGAAGTAAATAATTTAATTGGCATAGGTGTTGAATCTTTTTATCAAGGTAAACATTATAAAGTAGCTAAATATAGCGATTTAAATAGCTATTCCTCGGATAATAGAATTTCTTTATCCTCATCATTAGATGAAAAAATACAATTATTTTTAAATGATGGTTATACTGTGCTTTATTTTAGTTGCGACAATGATGTTGTAATAGTTATGGCAATTTTTGATATTTTGCGTCCGGAATGTTTTGAAATAATAAAATATTTCCGAAATAATAATATTAAAACAATTGTTTTAACCGGAGATAATCATAAAACAGCTCAAAATGTAGCAGTTTGTTTAAATATAGATTATGTTTTTGCAGAATGTTTGCCAGAAGATAAGTTATTAAAAATAAATGAATTAAAAAAAAAGTACAAAGGCGTAGCTATGGTAGGAGATGGTGTTAATGACGCTCTGGCTTTAGCGAATGCTGATGTAGGGATTGCCTTACAAGAAGGTGTCGATGTAATTGCGGATATTGCGGATATTGTTTTGATGAAGAATAATTTAATTAAAATTATTCAGGTTCATAAAGTAGCTGTTAGATTAAATAATATAGTTTTTCAAAATATGATTTTTGCGATCAGCGTTATTATTATTTTAACTATTAGTAATTTTTTTACCAGTTTATTTTTACCATTTGCAGTTTTTTTACATGAAATTAGTACTATTTTAGTTTTGTTAAATGGTTTAAGAATGTTAAAAAATTAAATTTTTTTAAATTAATAATTTTTGTAAGTTTTTAATCATTAATTATTATAGGTACTAAATAGGTGCCAAAGAAGCCTAAATTTCCTGCTATCTAACCAATATGCTTAGTCAAAAAAAGACTCCGCCACCAAACAATTCTAGGGAGAAGTCTGAGATGGTCTAAGAAGGCAAATTGATGTAATAGAAGAACCTGTCTCGGAAGTTGCTTAAACGAACAGTTCAGAGCCTACTAATAATAAAAATACCAGATATTGAGTAGTTTATCAAATAAAGAAACCTGGGATCAGCCTCTCTAAAAGGAGGGTACTTCGCCTAAGGAATTAAGGTCGAAATTTAGCGTAACTTGGAGAATCCTAAAACGAAGTAATGAAATTTACTAATCCGGAAATAAAAGCCCGGATGGTCAAGGATAAAGCATCTTCTGAGTAGTCGTAAGGATAAACCTAAATTTGGAATAATTTAGTTAATCAGCTTACCGAGAAGAGAGTTAATGACTCTTATAGGGCGAAAGAAGATAGTAATTTATTATTTATTCAATGGCAAGTTGATAACGGTTTCACCAGCAACTAAACTTTCACGAACATAGAAGATTGTTCCTCAAATGGTTTCTCTTTAAAAAGAGAATTACAGTGGGGGGAATGAATAACCTTTTATAACATGTTGAAGAATCACCGCTAACAAAGGCGCGGGTACCCCCAAAATTGATAATAAAACCATTAATGGAATTAATCTAAGAAAGATTAGAAAGATACCATCAGGAATATGTCAATAATGGTTACCCCAAAACCAGTTAAAAGAATTCTCATTCCCAGTGATAATAAAAGAACCAGACCCTTGGGCTTTCCTACCATAAAGGATAGGTTATCTAGAACAACTCTTAACTTCTTATTTTGAGGGAATCTTCTCGGAATGGAGCTTGGAATTTAGAACCAAAAAAATCTGGTCATGACGCGATCAAACGCGTTAAACAAAGATTTAAAGGAATGGATTACCTTGTCCAAATTGACCTAAAAGGTTATTTTGAGACGATCGACCTCAGTTCATCAGAAAGAATAAAACCCTCTCAACTAGAGAATGTATATTTACATTACATTGACCTATACCGTCATAAAAATGGTTTTAAAGATAATTTTAAAAGTGTATCAGAAATTCGTAATTAAAAACCCCATTTATAGAATAAACAGCTCCTTTTCGAATGGTGAGAGCAAGTTTTCCAGTATACTGCTTTTAATAATTTATCCCTTATTAAGGTTTAACTTCGTGTCACCACTGGTTAAATTTTTATTCTGGGGGTTTATTTTCTGACTGGCAAACTTCTAATTTTGATGCCATTAACTTTTCGGTTAATTTAGTTTTTTCTGGG
>NZ_JAOSIR010000039.1:0-3145 GCF_030586865.1 Candidatus Phytoplasma crotalariae | reverse complement strand
TTAGTTCGTGAAAGATATTCGGCTTCTTGAGCTTTATCATAATGATGTTTATCTTGATAAAGGGATAAAGTTTTACGAACAGGGTTGAAGTGCAGATGGAAATTGGTTAATTCAAAGTTAGAGTCGGAAACAAAAGCGCGTCCTAGGTAATAGTCTTTGTCTTCTTCTAGTAAGTATTTCGGGCCGTTATATTTTAAAATTAAACAGTTACCGTATGCGTCGGAGTGGAATTGTTTTTCAAATTTAATATTTGAATATAAATGACTACCATCTTTCATATCAAAGTGAGAATGCTCAAAATCATTAAGCGGGACCCTTTGATAATCCAATCCAAGATCATTCCAACGGTCGAAAGGATAACCTTCTTGAATATAATTGGCAAGATTAGTAGGTTCTTTTTGAAGTTCCCGACGATTTTCGACCAGTTTCAATTCTTTTCTTAAACTTTCTTCTCGAGCTTGAAAAGTTTTCAAATTATTTTTAATATCCATAATTTCTTGGTTTTTATCTTTAATCGTTTGGGCATATTTTTCAGGAGTTTGTTTTAAAGTGGCGATTTCTTGTTCCAATTGCGAAATTTTATTTTCTTGGTGAATTTTAGTTAATTGTTGATGAATATCCTTTAATTCCGCTGAGATTTGAGCATAACGAAGTTGGTAATAGTTAATGCCATTTAAACGATCAAAAGTATAACTACATGCCATTTTCGTTTCGTCTTTCGGTTTAGCTAAATATTGTAAAATGCCTTGACGCCATTGGGCGTATTGGGTTTCACAAGCTTCTCTTCTTTGTTTAATTTGATTGTAATCCCGTTTTATTTTTAATTTCAAATTTAAAACTTCTTCCAGGTCCGAAGGTAACATTGCTTCATGAGTTTGAGGATTTTGTTGTTGCCATTTGGCGGTTTTTTTATAAGCTTCTTCAATGATGGTCGTTAAATCCCGATTGGAGAAGTTTTTTCCTTGACATACTTGGGCAATCTCTTTTAAAGCTAAAAAAGTATGGTAACTAATTTGATAAGGGATGATAATATGTTTTAAATAACCTAAAATTTCGGCATCTTTTAAATGACCAATATAGATTTCTTTACTAAAACGACTACGTAAAGCAGGATCGATTTTAGCAAGATTATTAGTAGCTCCCATTACCACAATTTTTTTATCCGAACGCTGAAAGCCATCTAATTTATCTAAAAGGGTATTGACAATATTCGCGCTCACCGAAGAAGTATTGTGCTCACCGCGATTAGGTAAGCCATCAATTTCATCAATAAAGATAATGGTGCGCTCATAATTTTCTGCTTCTTGCCAAATTTTTTCTAAAACTTCTTTACCTTCGCCAATGTATTTTTGATCTAGTTTAGCAGGAATTAAATTAATAAAATGCACATTCGCTTCGCCACAAAGGGCTTTGATTAAAAAAGTTTTTCCTGTTCCAGGGGGGCCATAAAGTAAATAACCTTTGGGGCGGACTTGATCAAAATTAATTAAAGATTGCTGGGTTTGAAAATAAGTTAATAAATCCGCTAATTCTTCTTTTTCGGTTTCCATTCCATACACATCTTTGAAGGTTACTTGTTTTTTTAGTTGGGGGAGTGGTTTGTTTTCTTTGACATGGTTTAATTGGATAGTTAAATTTCGCTTTTGTTTTTCGAAAGCGATTTTTTGATCGGTTAAGAACAGTTGAAAATCCTGGAAATTTTTTAATTCCGTGGGATTTTTTTGATATTCTGGTTGCGTTTTTAATTCTTCCATTCTTTTTTGATGCGCTTCCACATAATTAAGAGCTTGGTTTAATTGGAAAATTTGTTGGCGGAGATTTTCTTGGGTTTGGAGTTGGGCTTTGGCTTGAGCTAATTTGGCTAATTCTTCTTGTTTTTCTTTTTGATTTTGATTTAAGGCTTTTCTTTGGGCGATTAAATTATCAATTAAGGTTTGTTGGGTTTGTTGTTGAGCTTTTAGTTCGGTTAATTGTTGGTGTTTTTGGGTTTTCGTGTTGGGAGGCAATTCAGGATGATTGGTTAATTCGGTTTGGAGGTTTTTTATTTGGGTAATAGTCGCCGTTAAAGTTTTGACATTTTCCTCAATTTGGTTTTTTAAAATGTGATCTTGTTGGTGCAGTTCTTGGATTTTGGCTTGTTCTAAGTAGATTTGGTGGTCAATTTCTTGTGAGGGGGTAATTGGAGGTTGGTTGGTGAAGGTTGGGGGTTTAGTTGGTTGATAAGAAGGAGTGATGCCTAAAATGAATAAAATCAACAAACCTGAACTTAATAAACCCAACAAAATCAAATAGATTTTTTTGTTTAAGGTCATAGATTTCCTTCTTTCTTAGGTTGTAAGGGAGTTATTTTAAAATTAACTCTTTTACTTGGTCTTTAATAGTTTTAGATAATTTAAAAGTGACTACCGTTTTAGCAGGAATTTTAATTTTTTTCCCTGTTTGGGGATTTCTGCCCAGATAGGCTTTTTTCGCTTTTAAAACAAATTTCCCAATTTGGGGGGATAAAATGACTTCGGTATTGGTCGTAATCGCTTCGCTTAAAATCTTTTCAAAAAGGTGGTAAAACTCTGTAGTTTTGGTAATAGAAGTTTGGTTCGCTTCAGCGATTTTTTTAATTAATTCTTTTTTAGTCATAAGATTATTATTTCTCCTTTTAGTTATAGTTTTTTTTAAATGACTACGGGTTAAAAAATAGGTCCCCCGATAAATTTCCGTTAACGCATCACTCATTTTTTAAATCTCCTTTATTTGTTTATATTTTTAATAAAATTGAATAACTTTTTGGCTCCTTTTAGTTCCTTACAAATTAGTTATAGTTAAAAAGGCAAATTAGCTTATGATTTATTGTCTGAAGGTTTATGATCTAAAAAGATGACATTTTGGAGAATAACTTTTGTCGTTGTTCTGATTTGGCCTTGGTGATTTTGATATTTTTGGATCGATAAACTTCCCTCGATATATACTTTGGAACCTTTATGTAAATATTGACTCATGTTTTCCGCTAGTTTTCGAAAAGCCACACAAGGGATAAATTGGACTTGGTCTTTGTGATTAACGGCTAATTGAAAATCAATTTTGGGAATTTGTTCGTTATTGGAATTAATGTATTGTTTTTCTAAATTATGGCTCAAACGGCCGATTAATT
>NZ_JAOSIR010000038.1:0-3649 GCF_030586865.1 Candidatus Phytoplasma crotalariae | reverse complement strand
GCAAGAGAGTAAATTAGGGAAAGCCGGATGCTTGGAAACTTGCTTGTCCGGTTTGGACGGGGGCTGATTGTAAATAAAACAGCAAATATAAATCGCTGCATAAAACGCAATTAATCTATCCGTATTTCTAGAAATGTTTTCCCTTCTTATTTTTTGTCATCTCCTGAACAAGTAATTCGTTCTCAAATTATTTTAGACACAAATATTTTTGCTAATTATATAGCTTGTAAATTAGGTATTAAAACACGTTATGTAGGAGAAGAACCTTTTTCTTATACTACTAATTTATATAATACAATAATGAAAGAAATTTTGTTTAAATCTTCAATAGAATTAGTTATTTTGCCTCGATTGATCCAGGATTTTAAACCTATTTCAGCAACACAAGTACGTAAGTTGTTTATCCAGGGAAATTTTAAAGATATGAAAAAATTAGTACCTATAACTACTTTAAAATTTTTGCAAAAATTAAATTATAAAAAATATGCTCAAAATCCTGAACTTTCTAAATTGATTGATAAAAGTTTTTAACTTTTCTGGATTAAAGTATTTTAGTTAGTTACAAATTAAATGATTTAAAGTGAGTTATTATTTTATGCATATATTTGTATTTTTTTAAAAATAAAGGAATTATTGAATATATTATGGTATCCAATAAAAATCAAATGGACAAAAATCTTTATCAAGTAATTTTATTTTATAATTATAGTTATATTAAAAATCCTAAAATTTTATGTAATCTTCATAAAACATTTTGTATTAAAAATAAATTATTAGGTAGAATTATTATTTCTGAAGAAGGTATTAATGGCACTTTGTCAGGATTAACAATAGATATTAATTCTTATATGCAATTTTTATTACAAGATTCTTGTTTTGCTAATACTGCGTTTAAAATAGATTCAGTTAATGGCCATGTTTTTCCTAAACTTTCAGTAAAATATAAAAAAGAAATAGTATCTTTAAAGTTAAAAAATGATATTTTTCCTAAAAATAGTTGTTATTTAGAACCTAAAGAATTTTATAATTTATCTCAAAAATCTGATATTATTTTATTAGATGCTCGTAATAATTATGAAACAAAGTTAGGACATTTTTTAAACGCTATTTTACCTGATATTAATAATTTTCGAGAATTACCTGCTTGGATAGATAAAAATTTAGATTTTTTTAAAAATAAAAAGGTTTTAACTTATTGTACTGGAGGGGTAAGATGCGAAAAATTATCTATTTATTTAAAAAATAAAGGGATATCTGAAGTTTTTCAATTAAAAGGGGGGATTATTAATTATAGTCAAGATGAAACACTTCAGGGCGAAAGATTCCAGGGTAGTCTTTATGTTTTTGATAAAAGAATTGTTGTTAAAGCGAATAAAAAAAAACATACTATTATAGGAAAAGATTTTTTCGATCAGACTCCTTGTGAAAGATATATTAATTGTGCTAATCCTGAATGTAATAAACAAATTTTATGTAGTTTAGCTAATGAAATAAAATATTTAGGTAGTTGTTGTCTTCGTTGTAGACAACATGTTAATAATCGTTTTAATCTTGAAAATTATAAAAAATCTATTAATTCGAATAAAAATGATGGTGTAATAATTTGCTGATTAAAAAAAGATGTGATTATTTATATAATTATGTTAAATTATTTAAAATAATAATATTATTTTGGTTTTAAGATCTATTTAAAGAAAGAAAGAGGTTATTTATGGATAAATTTGCTATTGTGGCTAATGGTAATAAACAATTCCAAGTTACTTTAAATCAAGAAATTTTTACAGATAAATTATCAGTGCAACCTGAAGAAGTTTATGTTTTTCGCAAAGTTTTAGCTATCTATTCAGAAGGTAACTCTATTTTGGGAAATCCTTGTATTGAAGGAGCTACAGTAGAAGCTAAAGTTATTAAGCAAGGTAAATCAAAAAAAATTATTGTAGCAACTTATAAAAGACGTAAAAAGTATCGTTGCAAAAAAGGACATAGACAGTTATACACGAAACTTTTAATTACTAATATTAATTTACCTAAATAATTATTTTATTAATTATATGATTGAATGTTTTATAAAATATAATAACGAAATTATTACTTCTATTATTGGGGCGCCAAAGAGGCCTAAATTTCGTGCTATTTAACCAATAGCCAGAGCCGATAAGCTCTGAAAGGAGATGGTCGGTTTAGCAAACGAAAGAATGCTGAATTATAGCAGACCATAAAAGCGGGTTGCGACAAAAGCAAATTAGTCAAGATGATTCCGCCACCGAATAATTCTACGGAGAAGCCTGCAATGGCCTAAGAAGGAAAATTGAGGTAATAGAAGAACCTGTCTCGGAAGTTGCTTAAACGGGCAGTCCAGAGTCTACTAGTACAAACAATAAGTACTGAGTAGTTTGTCAGTTAAAGAAAACCTGGAATCATCCTCCCAAAGAGGATACTTCCCCTAAGGAATTAAGGTCGAAATTTAGCGTAACTTGGAGAATCCTAAAACTAAGTAATGAAAATTTACTAATCCGGAAATAAAAGCCCGGATGGTCAAGGATAAAGCATCTTCTTAGTAGTCGTAAGGGTAAACCTAAATTTGGAATAATTTAGTTAATCGGCTTACCCAGAAGAGAGTTAATGACTCTTATAGGGCGAAAGAAGATAGTAATTTATTATTTATTCAATGGCATCAAGAAGGAAGTTGATAACGGTTTCACCAGCAACTAAACTTTTATGAACATAGAAGATTGTTCCTCAAATGGTTGAATAAGAACAATAAGAATAAATAGCTAATCAGTCTTAAGGCGAAATTAGTTCTCGCAAAAGAGTAAATTAGGGAAAGCCGGATGCTGGGAAACTTGCTTGTCCGGTTTGGACGGGGGCTGATTGTAAATAAAACAGCAAAGATAAATCTTTGTATAAAAAACGCAATTAATCTATCCGTATTTAAAGGCCATGCTCAATATTCTTATTCAAATGATATAGTTTGTTCTTCAGTATCTACTGCTATAATAGTGACTATTAATGCTATTGAATGGGCGCCAAAGAGGCCTAAATTTCGTGCTATTTAACCAATAGCCAGAGCTGATAAACTCTGAATGGAGATGGTCGGTCTGACAGACGAAAGAATGTTGGATTATAGCAGACCATAAAAGCGGGTTGCGACGAAAGCAAATTAGTCAAGATGACACCGCCACCGAATAAAATTCTATGGAAAAGCCTGAGATGGCCTAAGAAGGAAAATTGATGTAATAGCATGACCTGTTCTGGAAGTTGCTTAAACGGACAGTCCAGAGACTACTAATATAGAATTCAAGTATTGAGTAGTTTATCAGATGAAGAAACCTGGAATCAGCCTCGCTAAAGAGGATACTTCTCCTAAGGAATTAAGGTCGAAATTTAGTGTAACTTGGAGAATCCTAAAACTAAGTAATTAAGTTTACTAATCCGGAAATAAAAGCCCGGATAGTCAAGGATAAAGAATCTTCTTAGTAGTCGTAAGCGTAAACCTAAATTTGGAATAGTTTAGTTAATCGGCTTACCAAGAAGAGAGTTAATTACTCTTATAGGGCGAAAGAAGAAAGTAATTTACTGTTTATTCAATGGTATCGAGAAAGGGGTTGATATATAATGTCAACAACCGTTTCATTAGAAACAAAGCTTT
>NZ_JAOSIR010000037.1:0-3794 GCF_030586865.1 Candidatus Phytoplasma crotalariae | reverse complement strand
AATCATCTTTCTTTTCAAAAAAAGTTTTATGTTCTATCGCGCACTGCACCCCCCCAAAAGTATTACAATTAAATAATTGCTTAATAATCGTTCAAGATCAACTTATCAGTTGTTCTTTTTATTTTTTAAAAAAAGAAAAAGTTAAACTTCAGCTTTTCTAAAAATATTTTTAAAAAAGAAAATCATGAATCGAAATATATTATTTTTACTTTTTTCAAAAGATAAAAGTAATTTTATTTATAAAAAACAAATAAAGTTGAAATTAATTGATCTCGTATTATTAAATTCTTTTTATTTTTTCAAAATTCTTTAAATAATTCTTGTCTTAACATATTATTTCTTTTCTAAAAAATTTTTGAGAAAAGAAAGGAAATTATTTTTTTTAGTCTTTAAAAACAAAAAAGACTAACTTAAGAGTTAGTTTTCGAGAGTTTTTAAAAAAGTAAAAAAATATCTAAAATTTAGGAAAATCTTAATTTAGTGCGCTTTTTTGAAGAAAAAATATTAATGCGCTAACTAAAATTATTTTTTTCATTTTGTTATCAGGTTTTTCACTTTTTTGCTTAAATATATAGCGAATAGATAAAGTATAAAAAAACATTTTTTGAAAAAAAGAATTATCAAAAAAAGTTTAGACACTTTTTTAATTTCATAAAATATTTCTTTTATTTGAAAAGATAGACTTAATTTTAGTCTTAAAGCATAATTTTAAATCAAAAATTTTCTAAAAAACGGAACAGTTCAATCGCACCCATATCAAATAAAAAATAATATTTTACTATTCTTTAGATAAAAAAAATGATTAATAGCATTTTTTTAATGCCATATTTTATCTAAAAGATATAGTTAAAATAATTTTTTCCATAACAACAAAACCTTTTGCAAAGATATTATGTTTTATTTTCTTTCCTACTTTATAAATAGAAATATTTTTATTTTTTCTCTTTTTTCATTAAAATTATGATTTAATTAAGATAATTTCATTTCTCTTAAAAAAACAACAGGATTTAAAAATTTTTTCTTTCCATTTAAAAATCTAATATTAGAACTTGTAATATATGAGTATTTCTTTAGCTCTTGTTATAGCTACATAAGCGATTCTTCTTTCTTCTTTATCAATATAATTTGTATTTTCATCTTGAATAAAAAATTCTCTTTCAAATCCTATAATAAAAAAAACTTTAAATTCTAATCCTTTTACTTTATGAATAGTAGACATAAGAACTTTATTTTTATTATTTTGATGGTTATTATCTTCTAATAAAGTTATTTTCTTTAATAAAATATTTAGTTTTTCCCAGAAATTTCCTTCTTTTTGTTCTTTATTTTCTGCAATAAAAATTTTTTGTAAATTATCTAATTTATCTAAAATATCATTTTGTGTTTTAGAATCATTATCAACAATTTTTTTCTTTTTAGATAATATTTCTGAATATTTAATTTCTTTATCAATTAAAAAAATAATATTATCTAAACTACATTTTTTTTCGTCAGAAATCAAATTTTTAAGATTTTGAAATATATTTTGAAAATTATCAATTTTATTTTTTATTTTATCTTTTTCAGATAAATAATTCATAGCTTCAAACAAAGAAACCTTTTTTTCATGAGCAATTATTTCTAATTTTTTAACTGTTTGTTTTCCTATTTGTCTAGGAGGAGTGTTAATGATTCTTTTTAAATCAATATCACTTCCAGGAAAAATAAGTAATCTTAAATAAAATAAAATACTCCTGAATGCTTTTGCATAGTTTATTTACTCTATATAAAATAGCTATGTCTGAATAATTATAATTTTGTTTAAATACTAATTCTTTAATTTGGTTAGAAATAAATTCATATTCTTCATATTCAATGTTACTTTATTATAAATAACTTTTCTTCCATAAGAAGAATCATTTTTAAAAATATTTTGAAAATTACTACCTTTTTGATCATAATTATAACTAATTAAAAGATTGGCTTTATCTAAAATATTTTTTGTAGAACGATAATTATAAATCTAAATAAATAATTTGAGATTTGAAATCTCGCAAAAATAATTCATTACATAAATTATCAGCACCTCTGAAACTATATATAATTTTGATTAGGATCGCCAACAGCAAAAATAAAATTATTTTGCCCTATTATTTTTATTATTTGATATTGAATCAAATCAATATCTTGAAATTCATCTATCAAAATATGAGTAAATTTTTTTTCATAAAAAGAAGAAACTGAAGAATTGTTTTTTAATAATCGATAAGTATAAATTATTAAATCATCAAAATCTAAAAAATTACTTTTTTTTAAAAAAAGTTCATATAAATTAAAAAATTTTTTTTCCTCATACGAATAAAGATCTAGATTATATTTTTTAGAATCAGTAAACCATTTGTTATTTTGTATAACTTCATCTAATTCATTTAAAATTTGTTTTTTTATTTTCTCATTTTTAAAACGAGAACAAATTTTTTTTAGTTTACTGGAATTATATTTATCTCTATCCAATTCTAATTCTTTAATTGAATTTTTAATAATTTTAATTCCTTCTTCTTCATGGATAATATGAAAAAAATTAAAATCTAAATTTAGCTCATTAATATCTTTTTTTAAAATTTTAAAACCTAAAGAATGAAAAGTAGAAATTGTTAAATGGCCAAAAATATTTTGAGTAAATTTTTCTTGTAACCTTTTTTTCATTTCTTTAGCAGCATTATTTGTAAAAGTAATTGCTAAAATGTTTGCTGAATTTATATTTAATTCATTCAATAAATAAAATATTCTATTTATTAAAGTAGTTGTTTTTCCAGTTCCTGCTCCTGCATGAAGATAAATAGCTTTTTCTTGAGATAAAACAGCTTTTAATTGTTTTTTATTTAAATTATGTAACCATTTTGTTTTCATTTTTTAAAAAAACTTTCTATAATATAAAATTATTTATCTAATCTATTACTTACGGATTTCATTTCCCTTCAAAATCATTATCCCCTTTTCCAAATTAACTACCAAGATGAAACTAAAAATCGGATCAAAGCATTAATTGGCAAAATTGATTTCAATAAATTAACCACTTTACAATTATATCCTATAGATCCGAACAAGCGGGATAAATAGATAAGCTGATAAAAAACTAATTATAAAAAGGGTTTAAATATTATTTATTATCGTCAAGAAGATTTAAAATTTATCCAATTTTTTTTGATTATTGAATTATTACTTAAAGAATTTTACAAATTAAACCTTAAAGATTGTAAAAAATGTAATAATAAAACAAAGACCTGCAATAACAAAAGCGCTTAAATGAAAATAAACGGTTTGGTTTAAATGATTAACATTATTAAAAATATTTTTATTTTTTAATAAATGTTTTTTATAACCTTTCATTATATAAAATAGGGGATAACAAAAATTAATAATTATCTCCCCAATACTTAAAACAGATAATCCTAATTTAATCAAATAAAGAATATTCATTCTCACTTAAATCCTTTCTTTAAACAAATTTTTTTCAAATATTTTAATTTCCAATTATTTAATTAGCATAATTACTTATTACATAAAAAAATATTACAGCTACAATAATCCCCTTTTGTAAATAACAAATTTTATTTATCAGGAATGTTTTTATTTTTGAAGAGATGTATTTTAAAACCAAAAAAATATACTAAAACTAATAATATGAAAATAGGTGTGATATGTTATTAAAACATTTATGAAAAAATTTATCATAAATTTTTATCTCCTTTTTTATAAAATTTTTACCTAGCATTAATAACGATTAGGAATTGTTTTTATATTAGATAAAAACA
>NZ_JAOSIR010000036.1:0-3934 GCF_030586865.1 Candidatus Phytoplasma crotalariae | reverse complement strand
AACAGGTCATGCTATTACATCAATTTTCCTTCTTAGGCCATCTCAGGCTTCTCCATGGAATTATTTGGTGGCGAGGTCTTCTTGACTAATTTGCTTTCATCGCAACCCGCTTTTATGGTCTGCTGTAGTTTGGCATTCTTTCGTCTGCCAAACCGACCATCTCCATTCAGAGTTTATCAGCTCTGGCTATTGGTTAAATAGCAGAAAATTTTAGGCCTCTTTAGCACCCATCTTGATACAATGTGGGTTTAATTTGAAAATATTGATAATTATTTAACATTCGCGAAATAGGACATTTTTGGTGAATCAAGTTCATAATATCTTGTGTTTCAGCGATTGATAAATCTTTAATACCGCAAACTAAACTAATATCAAAATAAAATCCTTTTTCATCAATACAACTATGACACAAAATTTTTATTTTAAAATCAGAATGATTTAAATATTTACGTGTAGTTTTATAAAAACATATTAATAAAGATAAACAAAATAATTCTTTAGGATTACTAATTTCCGAACTATTTGCAAATGCAGAATTAAGCTTTGTTTTTAAGCCTTTATAAATAATCCCTATATCTTGTAATTTGGGTTCATAATAAGCTATAATTTCTATTTGATTTTTCATTTTTAGACATACCTTTAAATTTTATATAATAATTAAAAATATATTTAATTAATTTCTTTCTAAATATATTTGTTTTAATTTGTTATTTTTTATAACTAAATTAAAAATATTCTTATTTAATAAATAAATTCCATGTTCTGAATTAACTTCATCATCTTTTATTTTAATTAAGATATTTAAATTTAAAAATTTTTTAGTAATTGAAGATTGATTAGTTAAGGGAAAAGTTTGATTTCTATTGTTCATAAAAGTTTTTAAAACTTCTTGCTCTAAAGTATCACAATTTAATAAATAATGTTCGATTTTATAATTAAAATTAAATCGATATATCAAATTCATAATTATAAAAGTTATTATAACAATAAATATAATTGCAAACAATATATAATAAATCATTAACTTTATTTAATCTCCTTTTATTTTTTATTTTTCATCGCCAACATAATTTGTTGAATTTGTTTTTCACTAGGACTTCTTCCCATTTGTTTCAACATTTCTTTAATTTGTTTTTTATTTATAGGAGGATTTTTTTCTAAATATTTTTTAATACCGAAAAACATTACTAATGCTCCTACTAAAATTCCTATAAATAAACCTGATAAAAATAAAATTGTTTCAAACCAATTCATAACTATTTTCCTTTCAATTTGAATATTTATTGGAATAATTTAATTATTTTTTTAATAAATTTATTTAATTAAAAAGTATCTTTTTATTATAAAACAATAGGTTTATAAAAAATTAATCTTTTGTTGCCGTATTTTTGGTTCTTAATTAAAATAAATTTGTGATTAATATTAGGTAATAAATTTTTATGATAAGTTTCATAAATAATCCAACTTTGACAATGAATAATTTTTAATAATTCCAGAAATAAATGTTTGATATTCAAAGTATAAGGAGGATCTAGAATAATTACATCAAATTTAATTTTTTGATATATAAATCGTTTTAACATATTGAAAGCATTTTTATAAAAAACTATTATTTGTTGATTACTAATTTTAAGTTTATTTTGATTTTTTCTAATGGTTAAATATGCTGGAAGAGAATTATCTACCATAAAAATCTTTTTTGCTTCTCTACTTAAAGCTTCAAAACCATAAGCTCCAGAACCTGCAAATAAATCTAAAACAATACTATTATTAATATCTTTTTGAATAGTATCGAATAAAGCTTTTCTAATTAAATGAGTAGAACTTTTAGTAGTTTTAGATGGTACTAAATTTAAACGAAAATTTTTATATTTTCCTGATATAATACGTAACATTATAAATATTACCAAACTTTTTTCAATTTAAAGCAAGTTTTTTCTTTAAAGAATTTAATATTTTTATTTGTTCAGAAAAAGATTTAAAACCTTTGCTGCTAATATAATAATCAAGATTATTTTTTAATAATTCATATACTGTTTGATCTAAATTTTTAAAAGCTAATTTTCTAAAATAATCAATATTCGGGAAAGTTCTACTATCTTCTATTTTATCGCTAATTAAAATAATCTTATCTAATTTATTCATGTTTTCATGACCCCAAACATGTTTTCTAATTGCATCAAAAATTTTTGTATTATTAATATTAAATTCTTGTTGAAGCACAATGGGCGCACTAAAAGCATGATACATAAAAACCATTTGTTTATATTTATTAATAATTTCATGATTTAATAAAGATAAATGAAATTCTAAAGATTCATTTTTGGTATAATCATGAAATAAAGCAGCTATTTGAGCTTCTTCAAGGTTTTCTTCATAAAATATAGCTAATTCAGTAGCTTTTTGATAAACTCCTAAAATATGATTTAAACGATAAATATCATTTTTAAATTTATTATTAATTTTTTTTAAAATTTCTTCTATTAACATAGCTTTTAATTATCTTTTATTTAATAAAATTCTTAAACTTTTTATTATAAATATCTAAATTATTTTTTCGAATTAAATTAATTAAAGGTCTTTCTATACAAAAACGATTATATTTTGTAAATAAATTTTCTTGTTTTCTATTCAGAGGCTTTACTAAAATAGAAGTAATATTTAATTCATTAGCTCCTCTAATATCTGTTGCTAATTGATCTCCAATCATGATCACTTCTTGAGTTTGTATTTGATTTAAACTTAAAACTTTGCGAAAACCCCAAGATGAAGGTTTTTTATGGAACAAATTAAGATAAACATAATTCCAATTAGGTTCTAAAATTTTTTTTAATTTACGATTAGAAGCATTTGAAAGAATAATTATTTGAAATTTTTTACTAATATTTGTTAAGAAATTATAAACTTTATTATCTAATGTTGTTTGATAGGGTTCTATAAGAGTATTATCCAAATCAAATAATAAAACTTTAAAATTTTTTCGAAAAAAATATTCGAAAGGAATTTCAAAAACAGAATCATAATAAAAATTAGGTATATAATGAAGGTATTTTTCTAATTTTATAATTTTCATATCTTCATATCAAATTAATATATTTTCAAAATTTTAATATCAATAATTTTACCAGTTTCAGATTTATATTTTACTTGATCACCTTCTTTATGACCTTGTAAACTTTGTCCAATAGGAGATTCGATAGAAAATTTATTATTTAAAGGATCTACTTCTAAAATTCCAACTAAATGTAATTTTAAAATTTGCATATTATCTAAAAACTGAATATCTACTGTATTACCGATAGTAACAATTTCTTTATTTTGATTAGAATGATCAATTATTTCCGTATTTTTTAAGATATTTTTGATTTCAGAAATTCTTGTTTCTATTATTATTTGTTCATTAGTAGCAGCAGCATAGTCAGCATTTTCGCTTAAATCACCTTGATCGCGAGCCTCTTTTAAAGAAATTAAATTTTCACTTCTCTTAGTAGAAGTTAAATGTTCTAACTCTTGTTTTAATTTATCTAAACCTTCTCGAGTTAACTTATAAATTTGTTTATCTTTAGGAATATTTTTTTTATCAACTTTATACTTATTCATATAAGAATCAATAATATCATGGTTCATAATAAATAACCACCTCTTTTTTTGTTGTTTTTTATACTAGATAATGCATTTTATCATCTAAATATATATGTAGATGGTAAAAAATTTTTACAAGAAATACTTAAACCATCCCCTAAATCGGTAAATATAGTTTTAAAAAAATAATTATTTTTTAAATATATTTTAAATTCTTGTATTTTAATACGGATAGATTAATTGCGCTTTATGTGGCGATTTATATTTGCCATTTTATTTACAATCAGCCCCCGTCCAAACGGTGCGAGCAAGTTTCCAAGCACACCGCTTTCCCTAATTTACTCTCTTGCGA
>NZ_JAOSIR010000035.1:0-4299 GCF_030586865.1 Candidatus Phytoplasma crotalariae | reverse complement strand
TGCTATGCTGATGATTTTATCATCAGCGTCAAAGGCGAGTATGACAAGGCTGAATGGATCAAAAACCAAGTAACACAATGGCTAAACTTACGATCAGGAAGGACAAATCAAAAATTGTCAAAGCTGACAAAGGGACAAGGTTTTAGCCTACATGATAAAGGTAAACAGAACCAAAGTATTGTGTAAAGATTGTCATTAGAAGATAACCAATCAGCAAATACATGATATTAGGAAAACAAGAACAATAAGAATAAATAGCTAATCAGTCGCGAGACGAAATTAGTTCTCGCAAGAGAGTAAATTAGGGAAAGCCGGATGCTGGGAAACTTGCTTGTCCGGTTTGGACGGGGGCTGATTGTCAATAAAACAGCAAAGATAAATCGCTGCACAAAACGCAATTAATCTATCCGTATTTTACTATAAACGCCATTTTATTAGATGAAAATCATAATATATTCGATTATGTTAATGGCTTAACAGATTTAAATAACAAAATTATTCGTATTATAGGCGATCCTTATCAAAAATTAACTGAAGATCCTTTAAGAATGTTAAGAATTTTTTATTTTAAATCAAAATTAAATTTTTCTGTAGAAGAAAAAACAGAAAAATTTTTAAAAGATAATATCACTTTAATAAATAAATTAAGATCTTTTGTTATATTGAGAGAATTTAATAAACTTTTGAAACAGCCTTATGTTAATTTAACTTTTAATTATTTATTATATACAAAAGCTGTTTATTGTTTAAAAAGTTTAATTTCTGGAATATTATTTTTTATCGAATATAAATTAGAAATTATTGATCCAGATTTTTTTTTCATAATTGCTGTTTATTTAAATAATAAAGTATTTTATGATTTTTCTTTTCCTTATAATCAAAGAATAAAAATTATTAAATTAGTCACATTATTAAAACAAAAATATCCTTTTTTATCTAATTTAAATAAATTTGAAATATCAAATTTACAAAAAAAATTTTTAAAAACAGGTTTATTTTGAATTATTTATTTGTATGTCTTTATTTTATTGTTAAAAGTATTTTAAATTTTTGTTATATTTTAAATAATTAAGAAAAATAAAAATGAGTTTAAAAATTATGATTTATAAAAACCAATTAGAAAATTTAAAGAATGCTGAAATAGGGCAAAAATACCAAATTTTAGGAAAAATTACTAATATTAATAAAGGTGATAATTTTTACAATATAGATGTTTTGTTAACGGAAACGGAAATTATCAATATTAAAATAGAAAATAGAAATTTAGTTTTAATAACTGAAAAAATTTATATTTTTGAAGTAATTAGACATTTAAAAAGCAATAAATATTATTGGATTTGCCAAAGTTTGAATTTAATCGAAAATATTTTAAATTTAGAAGAAACTTATCAATATTATCGTCTTTTTTTTGTATGTGCGCCGTTATCTTTTGAAAAAGCTGATTTTTTAATTAATAAATATATTAATAAAATTAAAAATTATAATTTAAACAAAATTACAACTGCGTTATACAATAAATATAAATTGCCTTTTTTGATTTCACCAGCTGCTTTTAAAATGCATCATAATTATTACGGAGGATTAGCTTATCATACTACTAATATGTTGCAAATTACTTTAAATCTAGCCGAAAGATACAATTTTTTAAATTTAGATTTATTATATGCAGGAATTATTTTACATGATATGTTTAAAGTTAAAGAATTTAATTTTTCGAAAAAGGAATATACTAAAGAAGGAATTTTATTAGGTCATTTAGTTTTAGCTGTTAATTATGTTCATGAAGAAGCTGTTTTATTCAATATTCAGGATACAGAAGAAATATTATTATTAAAACATTTATTAATTTCTCATCATGGTTTATTAGAATATGGTGCTTTAAAAACTCCTCAAACAGGTGAAGCATTTTTGTTATGGCATTTGGATAATATAGATGCCAAATTAACTTCTTTAGGAGAAACATTAGCTAAAACTTCTGCAGGTAGTTTTTCAGAACCTTTAGCGGTTTTTGAAAAAAAGTCTTTATATAAACCCAATTTATAAAATTTGATATTTATTTTTATAATTTAGAAAAATAATGATGTTTGTTATTGATGTAATGAATAATTAAAAATTTAAAAATTATTAATAATATATCTGATGTAGTATTAATAAAAATTATTTAAACTTTTTACTAAAATAGATTTTAATCTTTTCAAAAAATTATCTAGTTTTATTAAAATTATAAATTTAATTGTAAATATAAAAATAAATTCTATTATTTTTTTTATTTTAATAATATTTAAAGGAGTTCTTATTGAAAGACAAGAAAAAAATTTTATTGATTATTTTTAGATTAATTATGAATTTATTATTATTATTATGTATTTTTTGGTCTCTAATATTAAATTTTAAAAATAATAAGGATTTAATGAATTTAAAATCTGATATATCTCACAAAAATGAAGCAAATTTTTTAAATTTAACTAATAGTTTTGATGAAAAAGAATCTTTTTATCCGACTAATAGTGATAATTTTCTTGATTTTGCAACTTTATCTGGTTTTAAAGAAGAAAAGAAAATAGCTAATTTTTTTATATTGTATATAAAAGAACCTGAAAAATTCGAAAATATTGGTCATATTGAACCTCCTTTAGGTCTTTTGTTATATGGTGTTCCTGGAACAGGAAAAACTACTTTTGCTCGGGCTATAGCTAAAGAAACACATTTGCCCTTTTTTGAACTTAGTGCTTCTATTTTTTCAAAAAAATATAGAGGTCAAGCGGTACAAATGATTAGAAATTTATTTAATGATGTACGTAAAATATCTAAAAAACACCCTGGAGCTATTATTTTTGTAGATGAATGTGAAACTATTTTTCGAAAATTAACAAATTTAGAAGGCGATTCGGAAATTAATAATATTGTTAACCAATTTAAAACAGAATTGACTTCTAATGAAAATGATTCTAAACACCCTATTTTTATTTTAGGAGCGACTAATAATTTTTCACAAATCGATGATGCTATAAAATCGCGTTTTCCTTATGCTATCGAAGTTAAACCAGGTAATAAATTAGAGCGTAGACAATTTTTAGAATTTTTAATGGATCAAAAACTTAAAAATCCATATAGTCTGGAAGCTAAAAATTTTTTATATGAAGTAATTAATGAAGCTTTAGATAAAATTGAATCTAATTATGATTTTTTAAAAACTAATCGTACTTTAGAAAATTTGATGAAAGATGCTGTTATGAATTTCGCTATAAAAAGAGCTAATGATGATACAGTTAGTAAAGAAACAGTTAATATTGATGATTTGAAAGAAGCTTATCGTAGAATTATTATTACTGATAAAGACTTAAAAATACTAAATGAAGTGGAAAAACAATTTTTAGAAAGAAAAAATTTCTTAAAATAGAAATAAATTAAATCTATTTTTGATGATGTTAAGATCAAATTCGCAAAAAATAAAATATTTCAACATAAAAAAAGCTGTTTATTATTATAATAAACAGCTTTTATTTTTTTTAAAATTAAAAATTTTATTTTAATTTAAATTTCAAATTTAATCATATTGGTTTTATAGTCATTTATTTTATATATAATTAATTTATATATAAAACGTGTAAGAATTAAAAAATTGGTGATTGTCAAAATTACTAATATATTTTTCCAATATTGAAAATTACTATCAAAAACATTCTTGTTATTAATATCAATATAGTTAGAATAATTATTATTTTCAGAAATGAATATTTTTCTAAAAACTAAAGAAAATTGGTTTTTTATTTCGCTATATTTTTCAATAGATTTTTCAAAGTTGTTTTTAGCACGATCATATTTTAAATTAGAAAGGATAAAATCTTTATTATTTCGTTGTGTTTCGGCTTCTAACATAAATTCATCGCCTTTATTTCGAAAATAAATAGCGCTATTTTCTTTATCAGATTCTATTTCTGATTTGATACTATTTAATTTTGATTTGATATTTTTATTATTAACAAAATAAAAGCTTAATTCTAATAATTTAGAAATTTCTTCTTTATTTTTGTTAATTATTTTTCTTAATATTAAAGAGTTATTTGTTTTAACTTTGTTGATATCGAGATAGATTAACGCGGTTTAGAAAAAAGAAATGATAATAACTTTTTTCATATTCGCAATTAGCCCCCCACAGAACCGGACAAGCAAGTTTCCCAGCATCCGGCGCCTAATATCTTATAATCTCAGATATTGAAACTCTTTCGCCATGTAAAGGTTATTACCCTTCGCCTTGATCAGGTTCTTCTCAAATATTCCAATTCCAGAATTAAACTG
>NZ_JAOSIR010000034.1:1912-4376 GCF_030586865.1 Candidatus Phytoplasma crotalariae | reverse complement strand
TGCTAAAGAGTTAAAAGTGATTAAAAAAAAAGTTTTGGTAAATGTAGCTTTTGATGTTCTGAGAGAAGAATAAATGAGAACTTGTGATGTTTATTCCTATTAAAGATACCTTAATAAGTGCGCTAAAGGCAATTGTTAACAAGACCCAAAGAAAAAGATAGACTTAATTGCATATATGGTCATTTATCATTTTTTTAATATTGACGCAAATATTAATATTTGGTAGAATTAGTTACATGTTATTAATTCAAAATTAATTTAATATTTATAAATTTTCGATATACTATTAAATTTTAATTTAAATCGGTTTTTTTCAATAAATTATTAATAAATAAATTATAAATTATCTATTGATAGTTTTATTTTTTATTTCTTAGTATCCGTGATTTTTATTTATAAAATTTAATTATTTTTAAAATATTTTTTAATTGAGAATTATTTTTTTTTGACATTTTTTTTATTTAAAATTGTAATTTATAGATAAATAAATATTTTTAACAAAATTTTAATTTGGTAAATTAATTTCAAACTTAATAATTATAATAAAGATATTTTGGGTTAATGCAATAAAAAATTATGCTTACCATATATAAAATATATATTTATGATTTTTTATTTAATTTTTTTAATATTTTTGGAGGCATTTTAATTAAAAAACAATTAATAAAAATTAAGATAAATTAACGGAAAAGGTTTGCTTATTGTGTTTGAAAAATCCATACAAAATAAAATTATTAAATTATTAATTACATTTTTTATATTTTTTTTATTATTAAATATTTTTTTAATAATATTTTTTAACATGAATAATAATATCAACAAATCCAAATTATTTTCTAATAAAAAAATAAATAAATCTGCAAATTTAAAAATAAATAATATCAGTTTGTCGAGTGAAGAACAAAAATTAATTTTTATAGATAGTAATGTTATTTCTCCTGACGAAATTATTGCAATTTTAAAAGAAAGAATAATTAATGAATTTTTAGAACGAAATAAAATAGCAAAAGCTTTTGAATTAGCAAACAAAGACTTAGATATTAACTTTACAATATCAAATAATCCATCAATCCAAGATGAAGAAAAATTTATAAAAGAAGAATTAACCAAGATTGATCCTCAAATAACCTTAAAAGATGATTTAATTGAAGAACTTAATCATATATTATTAAAAGAACATAGAAAAAAAAATCAATTATTTGCCGCATATGAATTTTTTGTAAATTATAAATTAATTCACAATAAAATTAGAAATTCCCATATATATCAAATTAATGAATTATACAAAAATCCGCAAATCCAAAATATAAAATATCCTTTTTATACGATAGTATTAAAATTTATTTTAGAAGATAAAGAAAAAGAAATTGTTAAATCAAAAGAACAACTTAAAAAAATGCAATCTCACTTCAATTATTATAATGTAATAGAAAAGCGAATAACAGATGAAAAAGCATTTGAAAATAATTTAATAGCAATAGATTCAAAATCGACATATCAACAAAATTTGTTAATTTTAAAAGAAAAAATAAAAAAACAATTTAAAGACAAAAATAAATTAGCGAAATTATATGATCAAATCAGAACAGAAATAGAATTATCTACTTTAAAACCCGAAGAAAAACTCTATATTCAAAACGAAGAAGATTATATAAAAAATTCCTTGTTTACATCTGTAAATATGCTGACTTCGGAAGAAAAAATTTTAGAACATTTTCAGAAAATATTATTACTAGAATATCAAAATAAAAAAAATATTTTAAATTTATATAATTCTTACTTACAAAATATAATAGATATAATGTTGGATAAAACATCAAATAATTTTATAACATGGTCACCAACTAAAATAGGTTTAATAAATAAAATAATTAATAATCCGTTATTTGCTATATTTCTAAGACTTAAAATAGAAGATGCTCAAAACGAAATTATGAATTTAAAAAAACAAATGAAAGATATACCTGCCACTCTAAACAATTTAGAGAATACAAAAAACGAATTACAAAATTATTTTCAAAATCAGTTAGAAAATTATTTTATTACTTATGATCAAAAAATTAATGATTTAAAAGATAAAATAGAAAAATTAACTAAGATTAATGAAAAACAAGATAAAAGTATTTTGGATTTTGATAAAAGATTACAAACATTAACTGAAATTAATCAAAGACAAGATGTAGATATTTTGGATTTAGTTTCAAAATTAAAAAAATTAACTGAAACTACTGAAAAAAACGATAAAAGTATTCTTAATTTTGATAAAAAATTACAAACATTAACTGAAAATGATAAAAGACATGATAAAAATGATGCGAGAAGCCAAGAAAACGATCAAAAACAAGATAAAAGTATTTTGGATTTTGATAAAAGATTACAAACATTAACTGAAATTAATCAAAGACAAGATGTAGATATTTTGGATTTAGTTTCAAAATTAAAAAAATTAACTGAAACTACTGAA
>NZ_JAOSIR010000034.1:0-1814 GCF_030586865.1 Candidatus Phytoplasma crotalariae | reverse complement strand
CTGAAAATGATAAAAGACATGATAAAAATGATGCGAGAAGCCAAGAAAACGATCAAAAACAAGATAAAAGTATTTTGGATTTTGATAAAAGATTACAAACATTAACTGAAATTAATCAAAGACAAGATAAAAGTTTTATTAATTTCAATCAAAGATTAAAAACTTTAACTAAAAATTATCAAAAACAAGATGAAACTGATCGAAAACAAAATGAAAATATTAATAAATTTAAAAACAAAGTTGCAAACTTCAAACCGATTCACGCAACATTAAATGAAGATAAATATCAAATACAAGAAAAATCAGCAACAAACACAATTAATTTAAATTATAAAAATCCATCAATAAAAGAAAAAAACAAAAATAATCAAAATTCTCAAAAAGATGATAATATTTTATCAGAAACAAATATAGAATTTTTACCATATCAACACAAAAATAAAATACTAAACAAACAAAAATCAAGTTTATTTCAAAAATTAATAAAATTAGTTCACAAATATTCAAAAAATATTTATTCTTCCGTTAATATTCAAACATGGACATTTGTATTTAAAAAATATAGTCAAATTTATTTATTCATCATTTTGTGTATAACGAATATTTTATTTTACTTATTATTAAGTAATAAATTAAAATAATAACATTCATAAAAATAAATATTAATTATTTTGTTTATATAATTAATTTTGATAAAATTTTTATTTTTAATTAAATTTATTGTAAAGATTTAATCAAAAGGTAAAGTAGCATTAAATATTTATAACTTTTAAAGCTAACTTTATTCTTTATTATTAGTTTGAAATCCTTCAAAATAAATAATTGATATGAAGATTACAATTGTTGAATGTAAAAATTATTTTTAATATATTGAATATTATATTGAATTTCTTTATGATGATTTTCTTCTATTTCATCAATTATTTTAGAAAATCTTTTTTGATTTTCTTTTTCTTTTTCGATTTCTTTATAAATATTTTCTTTTTGTTCTATTATTTGTATTATTTTTAATTGTAATTTTTGATGTTCTGTATCGAAATCATATTTTTTTATTTGTGGATTTATATTCGGATTATTATGATTTGGATATAATCGCTGATTTTCTAAATTAATTAATTTTTGTAATTCATCTTCGAATATTTTTAGATCAGGAAGAGAATTTAGTTTTTTTTGTAAATCATTTATTTTTATTTGGCTCTCATTAAACCATTTTTGCCATTTTTTTAATAATTCTTGTGTTTTTTTTATTTTTTCTTCAATATTAAATTTTGTTTTTTCATTTTGTATAAAAATTTGATCTTCGAACGGTAAAAAAGATATTTGAGAAACATCATCATATTTAAGGTTTAAAAAATATTTTTGAATTTGTTCCCATTGATCAAAATTAATATTAGTTTTATATTTTTTTTCTTCTTGAGAATTAAATTTTTGTATTGATGTTTGTGTTTTGGAATCGATTTTTATTTCTCTTGGAAAATTGGAATTTGATTTTTTTTGGAAATAAATATCATTATTATTTTCATTATTAATTTTTTGGTCAATATAAAAAGTTTTATCTTCCGTTTTAATATCCAAGTTTTGCATTTGTTCTGATAATTTGGAATTCATTTCTTCTGATAAATTCGAATCAGATACTTCTTGAAAAAAAATATCACTTTTATGCTCATTATTTTTATTAATGTATATAAAAATCGTATAAATTGCCTAACATAAATCGCAAAGTATTTCGTATTTTGCGATATTTTTCTTCTATTTGTTTTAAAATAGAATGATCTATTTTAACATCATTTTTATAATTAGTGCTAGCTACCCAT
>NZ_JAOSIR010000033.1:0-4576 GCF_030586865.1 Candidatus Phytoplasma crotalariae | reverse complement strand
AAAAACATCACTATCTTAAAAGGGAAATTATGAACTTAATTTTAGTCTTCAAGCGCAATTTTTAAATCAAAACTTGTCTAAAAAAATGGAACAGTTCACGTCTTTTTGACTAATTTGATTTTGTCTCAACCCGCTTTTATGGTCTGCTGTAATCTGACATTCTTTCGTTTGTTAGACCGACCATCTCCTTTCAGAGTTTATCAGCTCTGGCTATTGGTTAGCTAACACGAAATTTAGGCCTCTTTGGCGTCCAATGTTTTAATTATTGTTTCTTGGTTGATTGTTTCTTGGTTGATTGTTTCTTGGTTGATTGTTTCTTGGTTGATTGTTTCTTGGTTGATTGTTTCTTGGTTGATTGTTTCTTGGTTGATTGTGTTCTATAATTTGTTGATTTATCATTTCGGAAGTACTCAACAAAAATTGTATTCTATCTTGAATTTCCCTAATTCTGTTTCTACGTATCTCTGGAGTTAAATTCATATCATCCAAAACAATACGGAATTCTACATATAAATTTCCTATTTCTTGGTCGATTTCTTGTCGCATTGCATTTAGTGAATCTAAAGGTCTCGTAATAAAAGCATATACTTTTTTATTATTAATTAAAAATAATCCTACAAAAAACAATAAACAAATACTGATTATTTTAAATTGATTTGATAATTTAAACATAAATTAATTCTCCTTTAATTATTTATAATCATTCTTGTTGGAACTTTCTAGTTTATCAATTGCAAGAATATGAGAATAATTATATTTTGTTGAGAACTTTCAGATTGATCATTAGGATTGATAAAATAATTAATTATTTTTTTATTTTGTTCATATAAGCTCTTTACTATTTTAATTTTCTCGGAATACAGTAATAATTTTAACATATTTAACTTTTTAAGTCTAATTAAATACATTTTCCAAATCAAGATAGTTATTATTTTTATTTTTTTATTATAGAATCAATAATGATATATCATATGGTAACGTTTGAGGGCGCACTGCGACTTGACGAAGGGGTTGGATAGTTTTATCATATAATGATTTAGTTTTAATAGCGACATCACTGAGCTGTTCCTAAACTTTAGACACTTTTTACTTTTTAAAAACTCTTGAAGACTAACTTAAAAGTTAGTCTTTTTTGTTTAAAAGATTAAAAAAATAATTTTCTGTCTTTTTTAAAAATGTTTTTAGAAAGGGAATTGAATGTTAAGACAAGCATTATTTAAAGAATTTTTAAAAAATAAAAAGAATTTAGCAATACGAGATCAATTAATTGAGCTTCATTTGCCTTTAGTTAAAAAACTAGTTTATCAATTTCAATATTATCCCCGTGTTTTAACTAAAGAAGATTTAGAACAAGAAGGAATTTTAGGCTTAATGAAAGCTCTTGATCATTACGAAGATTTAAGTTATGACTTTATTACCTATGCTATTCCTGTTATCAAATTTGAAATCAGTGAATTAATTAGAAAAAGTCATTCGCCTGCAATTCCTCAAAAAAAACATAAATCAGCAATCAAAAAATTAAAAAAAATATATCGAAAGAGCAATAAATGATGTTAAAACAAAGTCCAATTAATCGGCCGTTTGAGCCATAATTTAGAAAAACAATACATTAATTCCAATAACGAACAAATTCCCAAAATTGATTTTCAATTAGCCGTTAATCACAAAGACCAAGTCCAATTTATCCCTTGTGTTGCTTTTCGAAAACTAGCAGAAAACATGAGTCAATATTTACATAAAGGTTCCAAAGTATATATCGAGGGGAATTTATCGATCCAAAAATATCAAAATCACCAAGGACAAACCAGAACAACGACGAAAGTTATTCTCTAAAATGTCATCTTTTTAGATCATAAACCACAAGATCAATTGTCTTTTTAACCATAAATTAATAATAAACTAAAAACAAAGAGGAAAACCAACCATGACCCTCCCAATTAACATTTTCGATGTTACCAATTATATTATCGATAATTTTCATCAAAAATATGAACTTACTCAAATGAAATTACAAAAAATTATTTTTTATGTTTATGTCCAACATTTAATTGAAAATAACGGTAAGCCTTTCTTCCAAGATATTTTAAAAGCGTGGCCATATGGCCCTGTTTTTCCTAATTTATATTTAAAATTACAACATCAGCGCAACTACCCTATTACCCAAGCCATTGCTGAAGGACAAGCGAGTAAGTTGCAACCTGAACATTACGGATTTAATCCCCCTAAAAATTCCGAATAACCCCCTTCAAAATCATTATCCCCTTTTCCAAATCAATTATCAAAATGAAACGAAAAATCATATTAAAGAATTAATAGGGAAAATTGATGTTTCTAAATTAGCAACTTTACAGTTATATCCTTTAGATCCGAATAAGCGAGATAAATATGATAAGCTAATCAAAACTAATTATAAAAAGGGGTTAAATAATTATTTATTATCGTCAAAAAGATTTAAAATTTATCCAATCTTGACTAAAGCTCAACCAGGTTATCGGGTGAAAAAGTTACGTCCTGATTATAAAAGATATTTAAAAAAAGAAAAATCATAAAATTCACTCATCATTCACTCATCATTTACTCATCATTTTATCATCATTTACTCATCATTTACTCATCATTTTATCATCATTTGCCTTTTTAAATAACCTAGTTCACCATTAGCTTCTTGAAGGAGGGATACTTTATATTTTATATCGATAATGATAATGATAATCGATATTTGATATTATCGAGATATTATTTTCTTCATTATCGTTATCGATATCATAAAATTTCTGGCCAACAATTTTATTTTTTAATTTATTGAAATCATCAAATTAACTTTAATTTTTAAGTTAATAACCTTACCAAGGTGTTAGTGAGATGTATAAGGTAATTTTATTTTTTAATTTATTGAAATCATCAAATTAACTTTAATTTTTAAGTTATAATAGGAAATATATTTAAATATTTTAAAGATAATTGGTCTTAAGGTGCAAAAATTAAAACAAAAAATTAAATTATTACAAAAAATGATGAAAAAAATTAAAAAAATTGATAAAAAGATGGTTTTTTATTTGGTTAATCAATTCCGATCAACTTTAAATTTAACTACTATTTTAAAAACTATCCGCATTAACCGAAGTAATTATTATTATTGGTTAAAAGTCCAAAATAAACTAAAAGAAAAAGAAGAAAAATACCTTTTACAACAAAAACGGATTAAAGCTTTATGTTTAAACTATCAATATTTTTATGGCCATCGCAAAATCACCGTTTTATATCGAAAAACTTTTAACGAAAAGATTACTAATAAAAAAGTTAAGACCATTATGAAAAAAATGATCTTCGGTGCCGATTAAGAATGAAAAAAAATTTTACTTATTGTAATTTAAAAAATAATCTTCAAATCATTCCTAATTTAATCAATCAAGATTTTATCACGACTAAACCGCTCCAAAAACTTTTTACAGATATTACTTATTTTAAAACAAAACCAGGATTTCTTTATTTTTCTTGTATTATTGATGCTTTTAATAACCAAATAATTGCTTCACATGTTTCTAACCAACAAAATAAGGATTTAGTTTTAAAGACGATTAAAAAATTACCTTCATTAAAAGCGCCTTGTATCATGCATTCCGATCAAGGAACAGTTTATCGAACCCAAAAAGTCCAACAAACTTTAATTAAAAAAGGGTTTTTAATTAGTATGTCCAGAAAAGCTAATCCTCGCGATAATGCTGTGATTGAAAACTTTTTTGGCCAAATGAAAACAATTTTACAACAGCAACAGCCTTTTTTATTAGAAAAATCCCCTGAGAGAATGCAAAAAATAATTAACCAATTCCCTCGATTTTGGAATAACAAGTGGATTTTAAGGAAATTAAACTATGCCACCCCCATTCAATATATTCAAAATCGCAGCTAATTTTTGAACGGCATTAAGCTTACCTGAAAAGGTTACTTTAGTGCGCCTTTTTTTATCAAATATTATTTTCTTTTCATTTTGTTGACGACTTTTTCTCTTTTTTTACTTAAATATATAGTGAAGAGATAAAAGATCAAAAAAATATCTTGGGAAACCAAAGAATTATCAAAAAAAATTTTAGACACTTTTTAAAACGCGAATAATATTTCTTTGGTTTGAAAAGATAGGAAATTATGAACTTAATTTTAGTCTTCAAGCATAATTTTTAAATCAAAACTTGTCTAAAAAAATGGAACAGTTAACTTTGTCGGAAGATAGAAAAAAATAAAAGAAGAAATTCGTCGAAATTCGTCAACAAAATCCTAACTACACTCATGCCCAAAAAATATTTCGTAAAAAATGTCAAACTCAAATTCTTGAAATAATTATGATGCCTAATAAATAAATTTTTTTAAAACATTTAATTAATAAAATTGTATAATAGTAATATACTTCAAGTTTTAAATATTTGCTATCAAATTAAGAGATTCCTTACAAAGAAGATTAGGATAAAAAAAGAATATCAGAATCAAATTTACTCTTCGCTTAACTTCCTTTACGAAATTCTCTCGGCTAAGGAATAAAAAAAAGGAGATTTTAATAATGTTTAAAATCAAAAACCATTTA
>NZ_JAOSIR010000032.1:0-4595 GCF_030586865.1 Candidatus Phytoplasma crotalariae | reverse complement strand
TTAGATGAATTATAATTATTGGGTAATATTTTTTTCACTTTATACTGATAAAGTTGTTTAATAATTGATGTATGAATATTTTATTATTATATTTGTTTTTTGATTGAGTTACATTTTAATTATATTTTATTCGTTAAAAAAGATCTTGTAAAATAGATCTTTTTTTATTTATGGGGATTTTTTTGTAAATTTTTGATTATTTAATATATAAATTTTAAATTTATTTATTTGAATGTTTATTAATTTAATTTGGATTATATTTATTAGAAAGATATTATTCGAAAAAAGGTGTTCTTTGGAATGAAAATTAAAAAAAATTATTTATTTTTTTTTGTTTTTTGTTGTTTTTTTGCAATTTTAATTTTTTTATTTTGGTATAAGGTGGCGATTAAAAGTAAAAATATTAATTTAATTAATTTTGCTTTATGTAATTCAAAATTTGTAAAAGAACAAGAGTTTAATTTTGAAAATGAATTAAAACAGATTAGTGCTAAAGAATTTAAGGTTTTATTCAAAATTAAGAATACCTTTCCTCAATATTTTCAAGAATCGAACGAGGATAAAAATAATTTTTTATTAAATCAAATTTTATTGTTAATTTTAGGAGAATTTAAAAATCATAATTATAAGTGGTTTGATAATTATAAAAAATCAAATTTGTTTTTTACAGAATATTTGTCCACTTTAGACAAATATGATTTATTTAATGACTTCGGATACAAAATAGAAGAAATAATTTCTGATCCGGAGAAATATGTTTTTATTCTTCCTGGTAATTATACTGAATTTACGAATTATGATAAATATTTGTTTTCTAAACAAAATTCTTTTTCAATAGATACAAAAGGTTTATTTTGGAAAAATTGGTCTCCTAAAAATTTGTTGTTTATATCTAAAAGTTATTTAGATACTATTTTACAACTTAGTACAAAAGTTTGGGATTTTAAAAATAATCCGAATCAACAATCATTTATAAATGAATTAAATACATTGGGTGAAAAACATTTTTTATTGTCTAAAGCCGATACGGATGTTCATTTTATTAAACATAAAATACAAAAATTAAACACTTTTTCGAGTAGAGAAAACGAAAATATTCACTCTTTAACCCGAACTATTCAAGAAAAAGAAACACAATACCGTCATCAAATGGATTTATCTGAAGTTGAACGTCAACAGTTAAAAATAGAAATCGATCAACTTACCAAGGATTTAATTACAAGTCAAGAAAAAATTGAGCAACATAAAAATAACTTAGAAAAAGCTGAAAAAGCTTTATCTCAAACTTCTTCCGAATTACAAGAAATTCGCAAAGAATTAGAAAAAGATCATCAACTTAGTGAAACAACTATTCAGCAACTTGAATCGGAATTAGATAGTTTAAATTATCAACATGATAATTTAAAAACAGATTTGATGAAGGCCAAACAAGATAATCAAGAGTTAAAACGAAAATTAACTAATAATATTGATGTTGCCGATAAATTTATTAATACTTTAGAAGTGATTGCATCTTCGTTTTTAAAACAATTAGATAAACAAACTTCCGAAAATATTAAAAATAATTCTTTCAATGTTTCTGCTCAAAAATTTGTTAAAGATACTTCTAAAATGCCTTTATTCGAACAATTGATTGGTCTCAAAAAAGAAAAATCTCAATTACAAGAATATTTAAATTATCTTAAAGATACTAATAAATATTTTGAGATGGGTATGAAAAAACCTCCTAAAGGTATTATATTATATGGTCCTCCAGGTACAGGCAAAACTCATTTAGCTGAAGCATTTGCTCGAGAATCAGGTTTATCAGTGTTTTCTTTATCATCTTCAGATTTTTCAAAAACTTATGTAGGTGAAGCACCAAGATTAATAGAAAATATTTTTATTGAAGCTCGTAAAAAATTTCCTAGTATTATTTTAATAGATGAGTGCGAAAGTGTATTTCGTTCTCGTGCTAGTAATTCTTTGACTACTGATCATGGTAATGTTATAGCTGCTTTCTTATCTTATTTAGAGGGTGTTCATGAAGATAAAGAAAGACCTGTATTTATTATCGCTATGACCAATATTTTAGAAGAAATTGATTCAGCTATTTTAAGTCGTTTTGATAAACGTATTAAAGTTGATTTATGGGATTTTTCTTCAATTCAAGAATTTTTAAAATTAAAAGCTATAGATTATAAATTAGATTTAATGGCTTATGATTATTTGGTAAATGATATTCCCAAAATTATCTTTAAACTTAATAATGACGAATTAAAAACTCCTCGTGGTTTAATTGGTTTATTAAATCAAGCTGTTACTATATCGCAAAATTCGAATCATCAACATTCTTATGTAAAATTAATCGATCTACAATTATCCTTAGATTTAAAATTAGGTCTTAATAGGGTTAATTGGGATAATCATCAACATCAAGCTTATACTTGGCAAGATTTAGCTTTTATCAAAGAATATAACGGTATTCCTATAAAACAACTTTTTGAAGATAATAATTTTGAAAAATTAGAATTAAAATATTATAAATTAATTAAAAATAATAGTCAAAATAATAAAAAATCTATTTATATTTCTTTAAAAAATGATGTAGGTTATCTTTATGATCTTGATATTGATTCGAATAATATGTGGCCTTCCAATTTATTAGGTTTTTATTTGGATGTTCAAAATGTTGTAACTGATAATTTTGATTTTGTACAACCACCAAATTTAAAAATTTCCAATCCAGAAGATCTTTTGAGATTATATATCCAAAATAGTAATAAATATAAAGTTGATCGGATATATTTTGTGTGGGATTTATTTAAACAACAAGAAATTAACTTTTGGTTATTGAAAAAATGGGAAAATTTGGTTAACACATATCCTTTTTTAAAAAAACAATATCCAATTATGAAAGATGAAGTGAATTCTCAAATTTATTCTTTAAAAGATTTAGAATTAAATAAACTATTTAATGATTGGATAAAAAACTTAAAAAATAAGTGGATTGAAGAAGTAATTCCTAAAATAAAATTATCTCAAAAAAATATTTATGATTTGTTTAAATTAAATCTTATTGACTTAATTGAAGAAGAAATTGATTTATGTTGGCAAAAAGATAATCTTTCGAAAGACACTTGTTTAGAAAAGATCATTGCGCGTTTAAATGAAAAATTTTATAATTTGTTTAAAAATTTTATTCGTGATGAAACTATTAAAATAATTAATAAAATGAGTTTAAATAGAAAAATATTTTCGCAATTTCAAATTGAGAAAATTAAAGAATATTTAAAAAAAACTACTTTTCAAGACTTTTATAAAGAATTGGATTCATTTTTTCTTCAAAACAATATTTTGTCTGAAGAAATTTTAACAAAAATATTTGTTAATCAAGAAAAATATTTCAATCAACAAGATAGTGTATATTATAAACTTTGGCAGGAAAAAATATATAAATATTTAGATATTTCTTTACCTCATTTTGAACAATTAAAATTAAAAAAATATTTAATTCATCAATTAATTAAAACTTATTTCCAGCAAGATTTAGAATTAGATAATATTATTGAACAGTTAAACGAAAAAATTGATATTTATAAGCAACAATTTGAACAAAAATTAGAAAAAAAAATTAATCAAATTGTAAATCAATATTTTTTATCTAATTATTTTCAAGATTCTCCTGATCCTGCGACTATTAGTTTAATTAATAAAAGAGCTAATATGTGGATTAATCATAATTTAAAATCAGATGAAACAATTAAATCAGAAACAGAAATTGAAAATATTGTTCTTAATTTTTTAAAAAAATATACAAAAAATATAATTATTAACCAACAAAAAAAGGAATCATTTGTAGAACGTAATTTTGTTAAAATTATTGTTTTTATTTTTTTGTTATTTTGTGTTTTGTATTTTGTATGTTTGAATAATCTAAAAAAATAAATTTAATATGTTATTTTATATATTCATTCATTTTTTAATTTTCCGTTCTAAAACGGAAAATTTTAAAAAAAAATAATATTTTTTTCATTTATCGACATTATATTTGTTATAATTTACGTCGTATTATCTTTTTTAAAATAAAAATTTATAAAAAATTGATAAATTTTCCTTGGAGCAGTACTCAAGTGGCTATAAGAGGCATCTCTGCTAAGGATGTAGTTCAAGAAATTGATGCAAGGGTTCGAATCCCTTCTGCTCCGCCATTTTTATTTTTGTGGATCATGAAATTTTTAAAAAAAAGTAAATATTAAAAAAATAAAAAACACTTTCTAATTTCTAAATCGATTTAGAAAGTGCTTTTTTATTTTGATAGTATTTGAATAAGTTATAAACTATTGTTTTTGTGTTCGTTTTTTTTATTAAATTGATAAATTATAAGTAAAAATGTTACTGTTATTAAAAAACATAATAAATAAAACAATTTGCTTGCAAAAGAACTATTATTGGATGAAAATTCGAAATTATCCTCATTTTTATCAGGGTTATTAGTATCATTAGTTAAAATTGTATCTATTTTATTTTTTAATGTTTTAAAATTGTTTAATTTTTCGTCTAAAGTCTGATTTATAAGAACACTTAATGTTAGGTCTTCGTCATTTATGTTCTTA
>NZ_JAOSIR010000031.1:0-4615 GCF_030586865.1 Candidatus Phytoplasma crotalariae | reverse complement strand
AGAATAAATAGCTAATTAACCGTGAGGGGAAATTAGTTCTCGCAAGAGAGTAAATTAGGGAAAGCCGGATGCTGGGAAACTTGCTTGTCCGGTTTGGACGGGGGCTGATTGTAAATAAAACAGCCAATACAAATCGCTGCATAAAACGCAATTAATCTATCCGTATACAAGAGATAGGTGTAGTAACTAGAATTGATATTGAAAATAAAATTGTATGTGTTTTATTTACACAAATGAGAGAAGTTAAATATCGTTATCCAGAAGTTCTTGAAAAAAATCTCATTAAAATTATTGAATATTAAATTTCATAAATATTTCAAATTTTATTATTTAAAAGAATAGTTTTTATAGCTATTTTTTTAATTTATAAAGATTTTATTAAATTTTGGCAATTAATTAAATTATTTATAATAAGTAAGTGAGGTTATAAAAAGAAAAATGAGCGAGTTAGTTAAATTATTTTGTCAAAAATGTGGTAGAGAAAATTATCATACTTACAAAAATAAAAAACAAAATTCTAAAAATTTGGAATTGAAAAAATATTGTCCTTTTGAGGGCGCCAAAGAGGCCTAAATTTCGTGCTATTTAACCAATAGCCAGAGCTGATAAACTCTGAATGGAGATGGTCGGTCTGACAAACGAAAGAATGTTGGATTAGAGCAGACCATAAAAGCGGGTTGCGACAAAAGCAAATTAGTCAAAAAGACTTCGCCACCAAATAATTCTAGGGAGAAGCCTGTAATGGCCTAAGAAGGAAATTGAGGTAATGACAAAACCTGTCTCGGAAGTTGCTTAAACGGACAGCTCAGAGTCTACTAATATATTTCGAAAGTATTGAGTAGTTTATCAAATAAAGAAACCTGGGATCAGCCTCTCTAAAAGAGGGTACTTCGCCTAAGGAATTAAGGTCGAAATTTAGCGTAACTTGGAGAATCCTAAAACCAAGTAATGAAATTTACTAATCCGGAAATAAAAGCCCGGAGGGTCAAGGATAAAGCATCTTTTTAGTAGTCGTAAGGATAAACCTAAATTTGAAATAATTTAGTTAATCGTCTTACTCAAAAGAGAGTTAATGACTCTTATAGGGCGAAAGAAGATAGTAATTTATTATTTATTCAATGGTAAGTTGATAACGATTTCACCAGCAACTAAACTTTTGCGAACATAGAAGATGGTTCTTCCAATAGTTTCTCTTTATACAGCAAGGAATGAATAACTTTTATAACATGTTGAAGAATTGCCGCTAACAAAAAGGGTAGGTACTACTGGAATTGATAATAAAACCATTAATGATATTAATCTTGGAAAATTAGAAAGATACCATCAGGAATATGTCAATAATGGCTACCACCCAAAACCAGTCAAAAGAATTCTCATTCCTAAGGATAATAAAAGAACCAGACCCTTGGGGTCTACCGACCATCAAAGATCGGTTGATACAAAAAGGTCTGGAACAACTCTTAACTCCTTATTTTTAGAAAATGTTCGAAAGCGGAACGGTATGAGAACTGTGACAAAAAAACCTAACTGCCAATTTATCACATGGGGACAATTCGCAAGGCGAATCACCAAAGGATCATAAAGTATTGTGTAAAGATTGTCATCAGAAGATAACCAATTGACAAATACACGATATTAGAAAGAATAAGAACAATAAGAATAAATAGCTAATTAACCGTGAGGGGAAATTAGTTCTCGCAAGAGAGTAAATTAGGGAAAGCCGGATGCTGGGAAACTTGCTTGTCCGGTTTGGACGGGGGCTGATTGTAAATAAAACAGCCAATACAAATCGCTGCATAAAACGCAATTAATCTATCCGTATAAGAAAATGTTTACTTCATAAAGAAAAAAAATAATAAATTTATAATTTAATAATTTAAAAAAACATAATTTACATTATTTTTTTATTTTTAATTTTATATATAATAAATATAACGAAGTTTTAATTTTATTATTTAAAGGATATTTATGATATTTAGAAATAATATTTTTAAATCTTTTGTTATTATTTTATTTGGTCCTGTAGCCAAGTGGTAAGGCATAGCTCTGCAAAAGCTTGAACATCGGTTCGAATCCGTTCAGGACCTCCATTTTGGTAATTTAAAATTTTTGTTATAAAATAATATTTTTTATATATTTAAATATTATATAATATTAGCATATGAATAAAAAAATGAAATTAATTTTAGCTATTGTTTCATCAGAGGATGCTGATGAAGTGCAACATAATTTGAGTAAAAATAACTTTTTTAGTACAAGATTATCAACTCAAGGAGGATTTTTGAGTAAAAAAAATGTTACTTTAATTATAGGTTTACCAGCAGATAAAGTGGAACAAGCTATAGAAATTATTAAATTCCATTCTAGACAGAGAACACAAATCATACCGAATGATATTTTAAATGAATTTTCTGCTTATTATTCTTTGCCTTCGGAAGTTTCTGTTGGTGGAGCTACTGTTTTTATTTTAGATGTGGAAGAATTTTTAAAATTATAATTACCTATAAAAAAGATGATATATTAATTTATTAATTATTAATTTTATATTTATATTTTGTTTTTGGGAGGATATCACTTAATAAAATGGCTTTGAATAAAGAACAAAAAAGAAAAATTTTAGAACAATATGATGCTAATCTTATTAATACTGGTTCTAATAAAGTACAGTTTAATTTATTAAATGCTGATATTGAAATATTATCATTTCATGTTAAAAAACATCCTGGAGATTTCCAAGCTAAACGTAGTTTAATGATGAAACTTAATCGTTTAAAAATTATAAAAGAAATGTTTTAAGTTAAGTATTTATCTTAACAAAAAACATTTCTTTTTTATTTGATAATTAGTTATTTCAATAATTTTATTTTATTTTTATTGAAAATTTTTTAAAATTATTCAAAAATTGTAAAAATTGTTTTATATTATCAAATATTATTTGATTAAATTTAAATATTTGTAATTTTTTATAATTTGCAAATTTAATCAAATAATATTTATTTAATTTTTATTTATTTTTATTAAATAATTTAGGAATTTTTCAATTATTTATATTATAGTTTGTTTTAATTATAAATTTTTTGAATAAATTATTTATGGAGCGAGTGAAGGGAATCGAACCCTCATTATATGCTTGGCAAGCATATGTAATAACCATTATACGACACCCGCGATTCTATTTCGTTAAAAATTATTAATAATTTTTTTAAATATTTATTTAGTTTATCATTACTATTAAATTTTACCAAAAAAGTTATTGGTTTGGACAAAATAATTGGTGCCCTTAATAAGAATTGAACTTATATTACATCATTACCATTGATGTGTTTTACCATTAAACTATAAGGGCTACATTTTTTATTATGTTAATAGGATAATTATATCATAAACATCCATTAATGAAATGAATATGGTGTAAAAATTTTAATATCAAATTTTATTTTTATTGTTAAATATAATATTTAATTTTACTATTAATTTGTGTATAATGAAAGTGACTATTTCGACTAATTAAAATAAAATTAGAGAATGAAATTAGAATGCAATTGCAGAGGAGTTTTTTTAAAATGTCAGCAGATCAAATTAGTCCACGTAGTATAGGTTATTTAAAGTTTTTTTCTGAAAAAAGAATAACAGATAATCACGAAGAAAAAGGTAATTATGGATTTATTTATAGAAATCCTAATTTATCAGAAGAACAAAAATTAATATTACAAAACAAAGTTCAAGAATTAAAAAACATGATATCAGATTCTGAAATTTCCAATGAGGAAATGAATGAAAAATATTCAGAAATTAAAGAATTAATTGGTTTAGATACTAAAACATTAGAAGAAGTTTTTTTTCATGTTTCGCAAATAGCAGATAGATCTGTTATAGAAATGACGCCTGAAGATAGAAGAAACTTTTTTTATCAAGGTGCTCTTTTTGAATTTGATGTAGAATCTACTCAACAAGGTTTAAAAGCTGTTAGAATTAATAAAATTTTTTAATTTATTTTTATATATCATCAAAAAAGACTTGAAAAAGTCTTTTTTTATTGTTAGGTATAAAAAATTAATTTATTTTTGTAAAATCATAAATATAATATAAGGAAGTGAGTTTTTAATAAATAAATGCAAAAATTTACTAATGAATCGGTTAGGGCGACAAAGATGCCTAAATATCAAGTGAACTAACCACTCACCAGGGCGATAAACTCTGAAAGGGTAAGAACGGTTACTGAAAGGAAACAATCAGGAATTACAGCAGTTCTTAAAAGCGGGTTGCGATGAAGTAGTTAGTCAAAATGACCCCGCTACCGAATAGTTCTAAGGATAAACCTGGAATGGTCTAAGAAGATAAGAAGATGTAGTTTCCTAACCTGTCTCGCAAACTACTGTATTCGAGCAGTCCAGAAGCTATCGATATAAGTAACTGATATTGGATAGTTTATCAATTAAAAACATGGAATCTCACCGTTAATCTAACGGTCACTTCTCCTAAGGAATTAAGGTTGATATTTAGAGTAACTTGGAGAATCCTAAAGGCAGAGTTATTAAATTAACCGATAATGAAATAAAAGTCATTAGGCCCAAGGATAAAGCGACTTTTTAGTAGTCGGAGGAGTAAAACTTAA
>NZ_JAOSIR010000030.1:0-5010 GCF_030586865.1 Candidatus Phytoplasma crotalariae | reverse complement strand
AAGCTTTTTTGGTTTGGTAGAGAATGAGGGGATCGAACCCCCGACCTCCTGCTTGTAAGGCAGATGCTCTCCCAGCTGAGCTAATTCTCTACTACAAATAATTCCGGGCAAACCCCTATCTTGGCAATTCAAATAAATTACTATTGTGGGGACCACAGGTCTTAACTGCTGTGTTCGGGATGGGAACAGGTGGAACCCCTGTGTTAAATCACCCGGAATCTCTCAAAACTAGGCAAATTCTAGTTATTTTTTCCAGCTATCATCAAAGTCGTTGGATCTATTAGTACTAGTCAGCTCCAAATATCACTACTCTTCCACTTCTAGCCTATCAACCTGATCGTCTTTCAGGGATCTCTTAGGGAAATCTCATCTTGAGGGAGGCTTCACACTTAGATGCTTTCAGTGTTTATCCCGACTATACTTAGCTACCCAGCTATGGCTCTGGCGAACCAACTGGTGCACCAGCGGTATATCCATCCCGGTCTTCTCATACTAGGGACAGTTCCTCGCAAATTTCCAACGCCCACGACGGATAGAGACCGAACTGTCTCACGACGTTCTGAACCCAGCTCGCGTACCGCTTTAATGGGCGAACAGCCCAACCCTTGGAACCTGCTCCAGCTCCAGGATGCGATGAGCCGACATCGAGGTCCCAAACCGCCCCGTCGCTGTGAACGCTCGGGGGCGATAAGGCTGTTATCCCCAGGGTAGCTTTTATCCGTTGAGTCACGGCCCTTCCATTCGGTACCGCAAGATCACTAAGTCCGACTTTCGTCCCTGCTCGACTTGTAGGTCTCGCAGTCAAGCTCCCTTATACCTTTACGCTCTAAAAATGATTTCTGACCATTTTGAGGGAACCTTTGAACGCCTCCGTTACTTTTTAGGAGGCGACCGCCCCAGTCAAACTGCCCACCAAACACTGTCCCTCATAATCCACTTATGCAGGTTAGAAACTAAAAATCTTAAGAGTGGTATCCCACTGGTGACTCCCTTTAAACTAGCGTCTAAAGTTCTCTGTCTCCCACCTATCCTGTACATAAGATTTCCAATTTCAATATTAAGCTACAGTAAAGCTCCATGGGGTCTTTTCGTCCTGTCGCGGGTAACCGGCATTTTCACCGGTAATTTGATTTCACCGAGACTCTTGTTGAGACAGCGCCCAAATCGTTATGCCTTTCGTGCAGGTCGGAATTTACCCGACAAGGAATTTCGCTACCTTAGGACCGTTATAGTTACGGCCGCCGTTCACTGGGACTTCAATTCAATGCTTTGGGCAAGCCCGAACATCTCCTTTTAATCTTCCAGCACCGGGCAGGCATCAGCCCCTATACATCACCTTACGGTTTAGCAGAGACCTGTGTTTTTGATAAACAGTCGCTTGGGCCTATTCTCTGCGGCTTTTACTTTTTATTATAAAAGCTCTCCTTATCCCGAAGTTACGGAGTCATTTTGCCGAGTTCCTTAACAAGAGTTTTCTCGCGCGTCTTAGTATACTCTACCTTCCCACCTGTGTCGGTTTACGGTACAGGTAAAAAAATCATTAACCTTAGAAGCTTTTCTAGAAAATATGAACGCAGTCACGTTACCCTCAAATCTTATTTTTTGGCAAGTAAGAAGACGGATTTGCCTATCTTCTCAAACTCGATTTTTCGACCCTAATCCAATAAAGGGCGTGCTTGTCCTCTTTTGTCCCTCCATCAGTGATTTTTTTAGTGCAGGAATTTTAGCCTGCTGGTCATCGACTACGCATTTCTGCCTCGCCTTAGTTCCTGACTAACCCAGGGCGGACGACCCTGCCCCTGGAAACCTTGGGTTTTCGACGGATAGAATTCTCATCTATCTTTTCGTTACTTACACCGGCATTCTCACTTCTAACCTCTCCACTACTGCTTCCGCTATAGCTTCTACGATGTTAGAACGCTTCCCCTACCACATGTTTCTTAACTATTCCTAGCCGAAACATATCCGTAGCTTCGGTATAATGTTTAGCCCCGTTACATTTTCGGTGCAAAAATATTAGATTAGTGAGCTATTACGCACTCTTTAAAAGATGGCTGCTTCTAAGCCAACTTCCTAATTGTTTTAACGTTTTTACTTCCTTAACCACTTAACATTAATTTAGGGACCTTAGCTGACGGTCTGGGCTCTTTCCCTTTTGACCATGGACCTTATCACCCATCGTCTGACTGCTGGGATACGGTTCTTGACATTCGGAGTTTAATTGAGATTGGTACCCCGAGGTGGAGCCCGCACTCATTTAGTGCTCTACCTTCAAGAACTATTAAATACCCAACGCTAGCCCTAAAGCTATTTCGGGGAGAACCAGCTATCTCTGAGTTCGATTGGAATTTCACCTCTAGCCACAAATCATCCAAACACTTTTCAACGTGTCCTGGTTCGGCCCTCCATGACGTGGTCACGTCACTTCAGCCTGTTCATGGCTAGCTCACTTCAGTTTCGGGTCTATGACATACAACTAAACGCCCTATTCAGACTCGCTTTCGCTCCGGCTACGTTCCTTCAAACTTAACCTTGCTCTATATCATAACTCGCCGGTTCATTCTGCAAAAGGCACGCCATCACTCTTAAACGAGCTTTGACTACTTGTAAGCACACAGTTTCAGGATCTATTTCACTCCCCTTCCGGGGTTCTTTTCACCTTTCCCTCACGGTACTAGTTCACTATCGGTCACCAAGGAGTATTTAGCCTTAGGAGATGGTCCTCCTATCTTCCAACAAGATTTCTCGTGTCTCGCCGTACTTCAGGATACCCTAGATTTTAATCTACCTCTACAGGATTTTCACCTTCTAGGATATAGTTTTCCAACTATTTCGAGTTAATTAAAATTTGATAACTAGACATTGGTATCCGGCTGTTCCGGGTTCGCTCGTCACTACTACCGGAATCGTTATTACTTTCTTTTCCTACAGTTACTTAGATATTTCAGTTCACTGCGTTCCTTTCAATCGATTAGTTACCTAATAAATTGATACTATAACTACTTATAGTAGGTTGCCCCATTCGGAAATCCACGGATCTACACTTATTTACAGCTCCCCGTAGCGTATCGCCGTTAATTGCGTCCTTCATCAGCTCTTGGTGCCTAGGCATCCACTGTGCGCTCTTATTTCCTTTAATGTTCCGGAAAAATAACTATTATTTACCTAATTTTCAAAGAATTTGTGTTCTTACGAAACCTATAACTCTGGTGGGCCTAAATGGACTTGAACCACCGACCTCACGCTTATCAGGCGTGTGCTCTAACCAACTGAGCTATAGGCCCTTCGTGAAGTCACGAAGAAAAACTTAGTTATCCTAAGTCTTTCAAAACTGAAGATGATTGATTTTATTGGTTTCCTTAGAAAGGAGGTGATCCATCCCCACCTTCCGGTAGGGATACCTTGTTACGACTTAACCCCAATCATCGACCCTACCTTAGACAGCGCCCTCTCGAATAAACGAGTTAGGCTACCATTTTGGGGTATTGCCAACTTTCGTGGTTTGACGGGCGGTGTGTACAAACCCCGAGAACGTATTCACCGCGACATGCTGATTCGCGATTACTAGCGATTCCAACTTCATGAAGTCGAGTTGCAGACTTCAATCCGGACTGAGACTGTTTTTGGGGATTGGCCAAGAACTTACGTTTCAGCTACCCTTTGTAACAGCCATTGTATCACGTTTGTAGCCCAGGTCATAAGGGGCATGCTGATTTGACGTGATCCTCACCTTCCTCCAGTTTATCACTGGCAGTCTCGTTAAAGTCCCCACCATAACGTGCTGGCAACTAACGATAAGGGTTTCGCTCGTTTTAGGACTTAACCTAACATCTCACGACACGAGCTGACGACAACCATGCACCACCTGTGTTTCTGATAACCTCCACGATATTACTACCGTTTCGCAAAAACATGTCAAGACCTGGTAAGGTTTTTCGGGTATCTTCGAATTAAACAACATGATCCACCGCTTGTGCGGAGTCCCGTCAATTCCTTTAAGTTTCATACTTGCGTACGTACTACTCAGGCGGAGTACTTAATGTGTTAACTTCAGTACCGGTTTAACCCGACACTTAGTACTCATCGTTTACGGCGTGGACTACCAGGGTATCTAATCCTGTTTGCTCCCCACGCTTTCGTGCCTCAGCGTCAGTTAAGACCCAGCGAGCCGCCTACGCCTCTGGTGTTCCTCCATATATTTACGCATTTTACCGCTACACATGGAATTCCACTCGCCTCTATCTAACTCAAGTTTAGCAGTTTCAATAGCCGGACAACGTTGAGCGTTGCCATTACACCACTGACTTACTAGACCGCCTACGCACCCTTTACGCCCAATAATTCCGGATAACACTTGCCCCTTATGTCTTACCGCGGCTGCTGGCACATAATTAGCCGGGGCTTATTCATCAAGTACCGGCAAACAAATGGTTCACCACTTGCTTTTCTTCCTTGATAAAAGAACTTTACATACCAAAGTACTTCGTCGTTCACGCGGCGTCGCTCGGTCAGAGTTTCCTCCATTGCCGAAAATTCCCTACTGCTGCCTCCCGTAGGAGTTTGGGCCGTGTCTCAGTCCCAATGTGGCTGTTCAACCTCTCAGTCCAGCTACACATCATCGTCTTGGTAGGCCATTACCCTACCAACTAACTAATATGGCGCAAGCCCCTCCTAAAGTATACCTATTTCTAGGTCTTTTAAAAGAAATAAGATGCCTTATTTCTTCCTATCCAGTCTTAGCCACTGTTTCCAATGGTTATCCTCGTCTTTAGGGTAGGTTACTTACGTGTTACTCACCCGTTCGCCACTAAAACCCGAAGGTTTCCGTTCGACTTGCATGTATTAGGCACGCCGCCAGCGTTAATCCTGAGCCAGGATCAAACTCTTCGTAATAAATCCTTCCAATAAATAAAAATTATTTATTAGAATATAGTTAATATTTAATAATTTTTTATGATAAAAATATCATAATAAATAAATAAAATATCATCTTCAGTTTTCAAAGAAGTA
>NZ_JAOSIR010000003.1:0-28570 GCF_030586865.1 Candidatus Phytoplasma crotalariae | reverse complement strand
AAATAATTGCTAAGGTATATTAAATCAATTTTTAATTTTAAACTTATTTAATGTTTTAAACAATAGCTCTTGGTGTTTCCATTACTTGACAAAATTCAATAGCAGGACAATTTATATTTTTTTCTGAATTTTTATTTTTTTTAATAATAGCATAATCCGGTTCAGAATCAAGATTATGTTTTACAAGATTATTTGTAGAATCCCATTTATTTATTTTTTTTAAATTTTTTTTAATATTACGAAATGGTTTAAATAACGAACTAATTTTAAATTTAGGCTTAGATTTAGCGATATTAATTGGTTCTTTATCTTCTGTAGTCACTGATTGAACTTCATATGGATTTTCAGATTTCCCCATAATACTTTCAATTTCAGAATTACTTAAATCTGCAAAAATATCATTATTATGATCTTTTATAACTGCATAATTATCGACATCTTGAGTATCTTGTTTATTATCTATTTTTATAGATACATAATCGGCATCATGATTATTTTTGTTTTCTGAAGACATTAAATTTTCTAATTGAGGAACTTCAGAAGAAATATTTCCTGATGTCAAATTCTCTTTAGAATCATTAATCATAAATGACGAATGTATTGGATGAAAAAAAACAAATGTTGCTACCGATCCTATAATCATTAAAACAAACATAATAACAGCTATTTTTTTAAAATTTTTTAATGAAATATTTTTTTTTGGTTTAGTATTTATATTCTTTATATTTATTATTTTCCTTCTTTAATAATTAATGACAAATCCTAAAATATTAGTTCCATATTTTAAAGATTATTTTTTTAACAAAAAACTAAATAATTATAATTTATATATTAAATAATATAATCGTTTCAACGTTCAAATTCAAATTTCAAAAATCAAATATTTATTAAATTTAATTAAAAATTAAAATTTAATAAACAAAAAAAACATTTTTAACACAATTTTTTTCTTAAAATAAGTGTCTAATTTTGGTAGTAATCATAGATTTATTTTTCATAATAACTACTACATCTAATATTATAAACGAATTTTTAAAAAATAGATAGATAATAAAATAAAAATATTTAATAATTTATATAAACTTATTAAAAACTTGTTAAATAACGTATTAAATAAATATCTAATAAATTAATAAAATTAATAAATTTCGTATAAAAAGCTTATAAATTATTTTTTAACTTTTCCATTCAACTTTATTTATAAAACCCATAATTAAAAAATTTATAAATTTATAACCATAATCTTAATAATTCCATTTAGATAAATTTCTTATTTTACTTCTATATCGTGTAAATTATCACTTAAATCAGCATTAACATTATTATTCGCCAGCTTATTGGATTTAGGCAATAAAAACGAAGGTAAACACTTTAAAAAATTCCAATTCATCTCAAATTTAAAAGAATTAAATAACCAATTAGAAAAAATATTTAAAATATTAGATTTTAGAGAAATTAAATTTTGTTCAATTTGAGGATGTAAAACTTGATTAAAAGTTTGACTAGCATGTTCTTTGGTATGTTGTTCCAAATGATCAATACATTGATATAAACGCATTTGACAATTTTCTTTTAAATTATCTAAATTTTTTTGAAAATATTCGCTAATTCCATCTACTTTAACTTTAATATGTTCTGCAACATCACTAACACATTTTTCTGCAGAACCTGTAATATTTGATATTAAATTTTTTTGACCAGATTCTAAATTATTTTCCAAAGCTTGACCAACATCTAAAACAACTTCTTCATGTTGTTGCTCAATATGACCTAAAATTTTTCCCATACAAAAAAATACAACAAAAAATAAAAAGGAAGTCACTAAAATCGATAATAAAAAAATTTTTTTTCTTTTAATAATTTGTTTTTTTTTATACATAACTTCAATACCTATTTTTCTTTTACATAAATTTATTGTTCGAATATATATCGATCTATTATTCACTTTAATAAGTTCAAATTATCATCAATAGTTAAAATTCTAAATAACCAATTTTCTTTAATGTATAATTTAAAATTCAATCATGTTACCTCAAATGTTGAAAAATAAAAAATTTAATTCAAAACAAGTAATAAATATAAAACTTTTGTGACATATTATTATATAAAATCTATCAATCTAAATCAAAATATACAAAAAAAAATTATTATAATTCAATAACACCATAAAAATTTTATCAAAATTTTTCATTTTATAAAATAAAATATTTTTTTATTTAAAATTTGACAAAATCATTTTTTTTTTATAGAATTTTAAAAATTAAAAACCCACCCATTATATTATAAATTTAGCAATAATATATAAAAAATATCCTATTTAACGCAAAAATAAACAAAATTAAATTTTATAATCCCGAAGGAGTATAAAAAATTATAATGCAATACATAATAAAAGTTGAAAACTTAAAAAGTTCTTTTGATAAAAAAATAATTTTAAATAACATTAATTTCAAAATAAAACCAAAAGAAATAGTTTCTATTATTGGTCGTTCTGGTTCAGGAAAATCGACTTTATTAAGATGTTTAAATTTATTAAATAGACCAGATTCCGGAAAAATATTTTTTAATAATTATAATCTTCTAGATTCTAACATTTCCTTGACTAATTTAAGAATACAAATAGGTATGGTTTTTCAACATTTTAATTTGTTTTCTGAAAAAACTGTTTTAGAAAATTGTTGTCTAGGATTGAAATGTATTTTTAAAATGCCTTATACAGAAGCTTCCCGAAAAGCTTTTAAAAAATTAAAAGAAGTGGGAATGGAAAAATTTGCCTACGAAAATGTTCAAAAGCTGTCCGGAGGACAAAAACAACGAGTAGCTATAGCAAGAACTTTATGTATGGATCCTAAAATTATTTTACTTGATGAACCCACTTCAGCTTTAGATTCAGAATCTGCTCAAGAAATATTAAAATTATTGCAAAATTTAGTTATTAAACATAATATAACGCTTATTATTGTGACTCATGAATTACAATTTGCAAAAAAAGTGTCAAATAAAATTTATTTATTAGAAAATGGCCAAATCACAGAAAAAGGCAATTTAAATGATATTTTTAAACTAAATAAATGTCCTAAAATTAAATATTTTTTCGAACAAGACAAAAAATAATAATATTTATACACAAGCGCTTATCAAAATTATTATTTAAATATTTAAATATTACAAATAATCGTAATCATCCTAAAAAACTATTTAATTATTCTGAAATTCCTACATTTAATAATAAAAAAAATTAACGAAAGTGAACTCATTTTAATGTTGCAATTGAAAATTCGACAAATCTTAAAAATTTTTATTTTCATCATCACAATATTATTTTTACATTATAAATTATTTAAAATTTTTAATTTTACAACACAACCTTCTGATAATATTATTTTAGGAGTAGTAAGCAATTCTCCGCCTTTATGTTTTGATAGTACTTATTCTAATCCCAATAGCTTTCGTACCGACACAGGAACATATATAAGTGGTTCTGATATTTTTTTATTTGAAAAATTAGCTAAAAACATGAATAAACAATTAAAAATAAAACCATTAAATTTCCCTGGTATTTTAAATGCAGTTGATCAAAAAATTATTGATGCCGCTATTGGTAACATGAATATTACAGAAGAACGTAAAAAAAAAATGAATACTATTGAGTATGATGTTTCCGAAATTGGGTTTTTAATTAGAAAAGATAATCATAAATTCAAAAATTATATAAATCAAACAAAAATTACTATTCAAGATTTAAAAAATTTAATTAAAACACATGGACATATTAGCGCAACAACTACAGCCAGTTCTATTTATGATATCGAAATATTAAATAAATTAAATTTACATAAATTAAATCCAAAAGAAGATTTAGTAAATTGCGTTAATGAAGTAGAACAAAAACGCGTTGATTTATTAATTTTTGAACACCCTGTTATAAATTTAATGACTTCTTCCAAAGCAAATGATAAAAATAAATTTCAATCTTTAAAATTAATAAATAATACAAAAAATAATCCAAAAAAAGATTTTCATTATCCATTAGGTATTTTTATAAACAAACAAAACACCAAATTATACCAAGAATTAACAAAACAAATTGATGAAATTAAAAAATCTAATCCTAATATAATGGATAATTTACGTGAAAAAGCTATAAAAACTTATATAAACGATAATCATCAAAAACAACAAATCAATACATTCGAAAATAAAATTATAAATATAATTAAAACTTATCAAGACAGCTTTTATATATCATTAACATTAGCTATAGATGCTATTTTAATTGGATTCTTGTTAGCATTAATATTATTACCTTTCAAAATATGGTGCCAATCTTCAAAAAAACTAATTAAAAAAGCAATTAATTATATATTAGTTTTATGCATTCATGTTACAAAAGCTGTTCCGATTACTATTCAAGTTGTCTTAATGTATAATTTATTCATACAAAAAATATTTTTTTTAAAAGATTTGATTGGGATTTTTTGCATTTCTTTAATCATAACTTTCCTTAACAACGCATTTTATTTTTTAAATAACATGTCTAGACAAGTTCATTTTTTAGAATCTGGACCTATAGAAGCTGCTTATGCTCTTGGTTTAAATTCGAAACAAGTCTTTAAACATATTATATTAGAACAAATTTTAAAAAGAGAAATACCTAATATATGGGATCAATTTATAATAAATTTAAAAGAAACCGCTTTATATTCTATTATCGGATTACCAAATTTATTATGGACTGCGCAACGAAATATAGCTATTACTTATGATACTATAACACCTTTTATTATAATAAGTATTATTTATATATCATTATCAAGTCTAATTCAAATTTTAAAATACAAAAAAACTTAAAAAGTCTTATTCATAAATATAATCAAAGAAGTAATTTAAATAATTTAATAAATCATTATTAAAATGAAAATAATCTAAAATAATATCAAAAACGGATAACTAAAAAATTTCATCCGTTATAATTAACATGCATAATAAAAAAAATTCAAATATATTAATCCTTTCGGAAGTAAAAATTTGACTTTTTTATTTACATATATATTAAAATTAGATAATCTTCAAATAAATAAAATTAAAAAAATAAATTAACTTTTTATTTTTTAAGATTTTTAATTCTTATATTTATTATTAACATTAGAATAATTTTCCAAATCATCACTAATAATTATTAATTTATTTTCCCAATAAATATCTTTTTTTGTCTTAAGCTTGTTAACAAAATTATTATTAATTTCAAAAACTGTTTTATCAGCGAAATGTTGAATATAACCAATATTTTTTCTATAAATATTAAATTTATCATATAAAAATTGTAAAAAAGTAGCAGGATTATACACACGATCATTTTTACCAATATTAATAATTAATTTTGTCATATTAATATTGTTTTGTTCATATTTTTTAAAATAATCACTATTAATACGATTACTTTTATTATAAGATGTTTTTGCAAATTCATCGTTATTATAATTGGAAACATTCCGTATAATAATATTTTCATATTGTTTGCGACAAGGAGATATATAATTTATTAAAGATTTAATAATTAATTCTTGATCATATTTTTGTAATAACTTATCCATGAAATTCATATCAATCGATAAATTATTGTTTTTATAATTTTCTATTAATTGAAAAACTTTGTCACGAAATAACTGATCTTGTTGTTGATAAATATCTTCAATTTTAGGAATTTCAGCTAATAATAATTTTTCTTTCAAATAATATTCTAATTTTTTTAATTTCATTTTTTGTCTAACATTAATAAAACTATAAGAAACACCTGATTTTCCAGCTCTTCCAGTACGACCTATTCTATGTACATAACTTTCATAATCATTAGATAAATCATAATTAATAACCATTTGAATATCAGAAATATCTAAACCTCGAGCAGCTACATCAGTAGCAACTAAAATTTTAATTTTTTTATTACGAAAATTATTAAGTACATATTGTCTTTGATTTTGTTTCAAATCTCCGTGCAAAGCATCTACTAAAAAATTTCTTGTTTGCAAATAATCAGTAATATTATCCACATTTTTCTTGGTATTAGCAAAAATAATAACAGAATCGGGATTTTGATAATCTAACAAACGTTCTAAAACTAAATTTTTATTTATATCCGAAACAATAAAATAAAATTGTTTAATACTTTTAACTGCAATATTTTTATTAGATATTTCTAAAGTTTGAGAATTTTTTTGATATTTTTCAGCTATTTTTTTAATAAAATCCGGCATAGTAGCAGAAAATAAAGCTGTTTGCCTTTCTGAAGGAATATTTTTTAAAATATCTTCTACATCTTCTTGAAATCCCATTTTTAACATTTCATCAGCTTCGTCTAAAACTAAAAGTTTAACATGAGATAAATCTATTTTTTGCTGTTTTAATAAATCTAAAATTCTTCCAGGAGTAGCTACAATAATATGAGGTTTTTTATTTAAAGCACTAAATTGTTTGAAATATTTTTCGCCACCATAAATAACAGCGGTTCTAATTTCGGAATAAAATTTCAACAATTTATTAATTTCCGTAAAAACTTGCAAAGCTAACTCTCGCGTAGGACACAATACTAAAGCTTGAATTTGAGAAGATTGAGAATCAATTTTTTGAATCATAGGAATGCCAAAAGCAAAAGTTTTTCCTGTTCCTGTTTGAGAACGAGCTACAATATCAATACCTTGAATCATTTTAGGAATCACCAAAGCTTGCACAGGGGTAGGATTAATAAAATTAAGCTCTTTTAAAGCTTCTTGAATTTGAGTTAATAAATTTAACTCTGTAAAAGAAGAAATCATTATATTTTCCTTTCGGTCTTATTGAAAATTTTTTAATTAAAAATAAAAATTTTTTTCAATATTTAATAAAAATAAATCTTTATTATTCTAATCAATGATTAAAAGATTGCGGTTATTAAAAGAAATATTTTTAGTTATTATATGTTGTTCCTAAAGAAAAAATTAAAAAAATATTTATCAAAAGTTTTTGTAATTTTAAAATTTAGGAAAATAAAGTGTAACTTATCTCCATCTTAAGATAAAAAAGTACTAGTACCGATAATCAGCAAAAATTTAAAAAATTAATTCTCTCGAAAATTACAATTACTAATTTAAATAAGAATTTCAATATAGTTAAAAAAATAATTATTTTTATTATTAATAATACCATAAAATAAAAGATTTAATTTGACAAAATTATTCGCACATATAATAATTCCAATAAAATTTTATTTCTAATTAATGAAATAAATAATAAATTGTATAAATTTAATTCTTTATGTATAATTATTACATTAATTCCTGATATATATTTTGAATTTTTTTATATAAAATTAAGAATAATAAACAGTTAATCACATTATTGATAATAATAGGAATAATATTAAAACCACAGAACAAAATATTTACAAAACGATCCGAATAAACATAATTATATCGATAAAAATTAATTTTAATAATATCCAAATAATTTAAATAACCATTTAAAATACGAGAACTAGATTGTAAAACAATACTGAGAAAACCAAAAATAAAAATACGTTTTTTATTAACATAACGATGATTTAACATACAACTTAGTAACAAAAATAGATTAGGTATAACAGAACCAAAAATAATATTGCTAGTAACAAAAAAAAATCTATTAGAAATAAAACAATTATAATTGCTTTTTAAATACTCATAAGTTGCTAAATAACCAGGCATTGAATAAAAAGAACATTCTATAAAAATATAAACAAAACAAAACAAAATTACATAATTAATATTTAAAAAAAATCCTAAAAAAAATAATGGCAAATGCCAAAATAACCATAAATTAGAATTAACAATAGGAATTTTATTAATTTTACTTAAAAAAGAATATTTATTCAATCTAAATAAAACCAAAGAAATCGCAATTAAATTCGCACCTAAAATTAATTGCTTAATAATATTTCGTGTATTTTTTACGCAGCCATTTTTATTTTTATTTAACATAAATTGAATTTAACCTCTTTCTAAATAATTTTGTTTGTCATAATAAAATTAAATATTTTTTATCTTATTGACCATTTTTAAAAAAAATTTTATCTCTAAAAAATAAAATATATTCAATACATTTGTAATCCATGCTAAATTTACAAATAACCATGTTTCAAACATGTTATAATAAAAAATGATTTTACTTATTTAAAAAAAATATTTTTAAAATAAAAAGGAGCAATAATATCTTAATTATGATTAATAAATATCAACTACCTACTTTAAACTATAAATATAACGAATTAGAACCTTTTATAACACAAAAAACAATGATGATTCATCATCAAAAACATCATCAAACCTATATTGATAAATTAAATATTTCTCTATCAAAATTTCCTACAATAAAAAATAATATCGATGATTTATTAAAAAATTTATCTTTAATACCTAAAGAAATTAGAACATCTGTTCGTAATAACGGAGGGGGACATTTTAATCATTCATTTTTTTGGACAATTTTAAAACCAAAAACAACCAATGAAATCGTTTTATTAAATAAAACGCAAGACATTATAAAAAGAGATTATAAAAATTTAGATAATTTTAAAAATCAATTTACTAATAAAGCTTTAAATCTTTTTGGTAGCGGTTGGGTATGGTGGATTGTTAATAATAAAAATTTATCCGAAATTATAACAACTACTAATCAAGATACCACTCATAATTTAGGTTATCCTATTTTAGGTTTAGATCTTTGGGAACACGCTTATTATTTAGATTTTCAAAATCGTCGTCAAGATTATGTAGAAGCTTTTTTTCATATCATTAATTGGGAGCAAGTAGAAATTAATTTAAATAATATTCCGAATAAATAATTATTATCAAAATTAAAATAAAAATTGAAACCCAAATATTTATTTATCATATAATAAAAATATTAATTTGAAAAAAATCATTAATTAAATGATCTAAAAGAAAAAACCGTCGAAAAAAATATTTTTTCGATGGGATTTTTATTTATTAAAAAATTTTTGATAAAAATCAAATTTTTTAATAACTTTTAAACTTATCTCTAAAAACTCAAATAAATAAAATAACTTATAGGAATAATAACAATAGTTACAAATATAATGAATATAATCAAACCTGAAAGAAAATTAATGAAAAGTCGATTTCTTTGAAATTGGAATGGTACATTTTTATTTTTATTAACTATATTTTCAACTTTCAGTTGATTACTAAAACATTTCGAATTAATTTTGTTATTTTTATTAAAAAACCAAATCATAAAAACTTTTAACCTCTCAAATTATTTGTTATTTTTAATATAAATAATAATAAAAATAAAATAATTTTTTGATAAAAAGATCAATGCCCTATACAAAGATAAATTATAAATAATAAATCAAATAATATTATAATTTACTTTAATGAATAATATTAATGGATAACAGTATTTTAACATATATTAAAATAAACTCAAAAAAAATTTGTGCGAATTAAAAAAAAGGAAATTAATAAATTTGAAACAATATAAGTATTTTAACATATATTAAAATAAACTCAAAAAAAATTTGTGCGAATTAAAAAAAAGGAAATTAATAAATTTGAAACAATATATAAAACAAAAATTAAAACAACTAAATTTTACTCAAATAACACCTATACAAACACAAATGTTTAATAATTTCGAAAAACCTTATCATTTAGTATGCGTTGCCCCTACAGGAACTGGAAAAACTCATGCTTATTTATTACCTATATTATCAAAAATAAATTGGCAAAAAAATACAATACAAGCGATCATAATTACTCCAACTAACGAATTAAGTTGGCAAATATTAAATATGTTAAAAAAAATAGAACCGAAAATAGCTAATATTAAAATTTTATATGGTGGCATAAATAAACAGAAAATATCAAATCAATTTAAAAAAAAACAACCTCCCTTACTCATAACAACTTTAAACAAACTAAATGAATATGTTATTATTAACAAATTACTAAAAATTAATAAAATCAATTTTTTAGTTTTAGAAGAAGCAGATATGTTGTTTGACAAAGATTCTTTATCCATCTTAGATGCAATATTAACTAAATGTAATCCTAAAATTATAATAATATCCGCTTCTATCACTGATAAATTTAAACCTTTTATCAATAAATACTTTGGAAAAAATTTATTTTTAAATACTACACAAGAACATAAATTAAAATTAAATTATTATAATCTTGAAACTATATCTGAACAAAAACTAAAAACTTTAATACATTTAACCCAACATATTAACCCTTATATTTCTATTATTTTTGTTTCCAACATTAAAGAACAAACAAAAATTTATGAAGCAATGCTTCAAAAAAATTTAAAAGTAATTTGTTTTTCTTCAGCATTAAATACTAAAAAAAGAAAACAATATATAAATGATATTCAAAAAACGAAATATCAATATATTATAGCAAGCGATCTTATGGCAAGAGGTTTAGACTTGGATATAGACTTAGTAATACATTATGATTTGCCTCATAAAAATTTAGATTTTTTTCAACATCGCAACGGTAGAACGGGAAGAATGGGAAAATCAGGAGATATAATAGTTTTAAGTACCGAAAAAGATGAATTATTACTTAATAAAATCCGAAAAAAATTAAATATTTCATTTAAAAAAATTAAATTTAATAAAAACCAATACTCTTTAATTACTAATCCAAATAATTAAAATATAAATTAAAATTTCCAAAAATAAAAAATATATTTAATTAGAAAGATAAAAAAATAATATATGTTAATAATAGGCAGCCACGTATCCTTTAAAAAACCTAAAATGTATTTAGGAGCTTTAGAACAAGCTTTATCCTTCGATTCAAATACTTTTATGTTATACTCGGGCCCTCCTCAAAATACTAAAAGAAAAATTATCGCACAATACGATATTGATCAAACTTTATCCAAAATGAAAAAATACAATATTAATACGAGTTATTTAGTAGGTCACGCACCATATATCATTAATTTAGCCAACCCTTTTTTAAATAAAAGAGAATTTTCTATCGAATTTTTAATCAAAGAATTAAATCGATTTTCACAAATGAAAATTCCTCAAATGGTAATACATCCAGGTAATAATTTGAACAAAAACAAATTAGAAGCAATTAAATGGATTGCTCAAGGTATTAATAAAATTTTTCAAAATACTCCTAATTTAAAAACTAAAATAGCATTAGAAACTATGGCAGGAAAAGGTAATGAAATTGGTGCTAATTTTCAAGAATTAAAAAATATTATCGATTTAATAGAAGATAAAACACGAATTTCTATTTGTTTGGATACTTGCCATGTGTTTGATGCTGGTTATGATATTAAAAATCAATTCGAAAATACAATAAAACAATTTGATAAAATTATTAATTTAAAATACTTATCCGTTCTACATATTAATGATTCTAAAAATTCTTTAGGTAGCAAAAAAGACCGACACGAAAACATTGGATATGGTCAAATAGGATTTGAAGCTTTAATAAAAATTATCTATTACCCATTATTTAAAAATATTCCTAAAATTTTAGAAACACCTTTTGTAAACCAAAAGCCTATTTACAAAGAAGAAATTATCATGATCAAAAATAAAATATTTAATGGCAATTTAAAATTTCAATAAATTGATTTTTATTAATATATAAAAAAATCTAAACAAATTATTTATTAAACCATTGATAAATATAAAACATCATAATACTGCCAGCTATAGCTACATTTAAACTTTCTACTAAATCCGTAGTAGGAATAGCAATTAGATAATTCGATTTTTGACGAGAAACAAAAGAAATACCTTGCCCTTCGTTCCCTAATATTAAAGCAATTTTATTATATTTCGAGCTAAAATCTAAAAAATCATGAGATAAAAAATTAGTTTCGCGAACACAAGAACCTATAACAAAATAATTATTTTTTTGCAAAAATAACAAAAAATTCGCCAAATTACCACGATCAAAATTTAAATTAAAAATAGCTCCTTGACTAACTTGAATGGTTTTTTCGTTATAAATATCCACACTATTATCACTAAAAAAAACAGTCTTAAACCCGAAAGCACAAGCACTTCTTAATAAAAGTCCGGCATTAGAAGGATCTTGAATATTATCTAAAATAAGTATTTTATCACTAAATAAAGATGATTTTAACATTTTACAAATAGCTACTTGAGAATATAAAATGTGATTATTATTTAATAATTTCATTAAAGATTTTTTAATAAATAAACCATCTTCTTGTTCAGGATTAATAGTATATAATCCTAATACTATTCCTTTTTTCACAGCTTCTTGAACGAGATGATTTCCAAATACAAGAAATTCTTGATATAAATCTCGATATTTTTTAAATGATAACTTCATCATTTTCTTAAAAACACGATTATTAGATGACAAAATCATAGAATATTACAACTCACTTTAAATCATATGTGATTACCAATATTTATTCACAAAATATATTTTTAACTCGATTCGATGTTGTTAAAATAATTTTTTATTAAATTAAATGCTAATAACCAAGGAATGATAGCACAATTTAATTTATTAGGGAAATTAGCAATTACTTGAAACAATAATAAATCTGATTCTAAAGTATTACTATCAAAAGGTTTATTTTGTAACATATTTATAAAATTATTAATAATTTTTAAACTTTGCGAAAATGTTTGATTAGATAAATGAATTGACATTAAAGATGAAGAAGCGCATATTATAGAACAACCTTTTGTTTCGTGTCGAATTACATTAATAACATTAGTATTAAAAAAAATTTGCAATGTCACTTCATCTCCGCATAATAAATTATGTTTTTTTTTGCTAAGACAATTATTGTTACAAGTAATAGGTAATAAACCATAATTAAAAGGTTTTTGAGAATGATTTATAATTAATTGACGATATAATAAATAATTAACCACAATACTTACTCACATTTTCAAGATTAAACATTAATAAATAAATATTAATTATTAATTCAAATTTAAGAAAAATATACTAAAATGTTAATTTTCTTTTTTTTAGTTACTAAAATATATTTATTAAATAAAGCTAATTCAGGAGTCAAACACAAATCATAATCAATTTTTTTTTCACAAGGAAAAATTTTAATACTTTTAGCTAATAACAATGATTTAGCTTCTTTTTTTGACAAAGCTAATTTACTCTGAACTAAAACATCTAATAAAGTAATTTTTGGGCTAACCGATAAACAAAATAAATATTTTTGTAAAAATTTGAAATCTGATTCTAATAAATCTAATCTTTTTTTACCAAATAAAAGATAACTAACTTGTTCACAATCTTTAGATATAGATTGACCATGAACTAAAGAAACTATATAACTTGCTAATTCTTTCTGAGCTAATCTTTTATAAGAATTCAATTTCATTTCAGATTCTAAATAATTAATACGTTCTAACGTAATTAAAGTCATTTGTTTTAAACATGCAATGACACGACTATCAGGTAAATTTAAAAAATATTGATACATTTCAAAAGGACTAGTTAATTTCGAATTTAACCATACATTACCTTTTTCGCTTTTACCAATTTTAACACCTTGATCATTTAATAATAAGGGGATACTCATACCTAAAGGTTTCTTTTTAGAAGGATTAATTAATTTTCGAATTAATTCTAAACCACTTGTAATATTACCCCATTGATCAGAACCACCAATTTGTAATATTACATTATAATTTGAATATAATTGATAAAAATCAAAAGCTTGCAATAAATTATAAGAAAATTCAGTATAAGAAATACCAGAATTTTCATTCTTCAATCTTTCGGATATAATTTTTTTAGACAAAATATATTTCATATTAAATAATTTGCCATATTGCCTTAAAAAATCTAAAAGATTCATTTGAGATAACCAATCATAATTATTAACAAAAGATACTCTTTTTTTAGGCAATAAACATTTTAATTGTAATAAAATATCTCGAGTATTTTTGCAAACTTCTTGTGACATTAATAAAGTTCTTTCTTTTATTGCTTTAGGATCTCCAACTAAACTAGTAACTTGACCTATCAAAATAAAAGGATTATGACCTTTATTATACAAAAGCAAAATAGTGTTAATTGGTACTAAATGTCCTATGGTTAAAGAATTAGCTGTAGGATCCACGCCCCAATAAAAATTAATAGCATTATGATTTAAACAATACATTAAATCTGATTCATTGCTACAATCTTTTATTAAATTACGCAGTTTTAATTCTTCAAACAAAGACATATTTATCTCCAATTTTTAATTTAATTTTTTGCCAATATTACAAATTTTTATTTTCATTTATAATCACACAATATAAAAAATAATATTTTCATTATAAAAATATATTTTTTGGCATAAAATCAATTATTATTTATAAAATTTTTATTTATGTTTAGTTTTAATTCTAGCAGCTTTCGATGATAAATGACGTATATAATACAATTTCGCGCGACGAACTATACCATAACTAAGCACTTCTATATTTTCTAGAGCAGACGAATAAATAGGGAAAGTACGTTCTACTCCTACACCAAATCTAATAGCACGTACAGTAAAAGTTGCAGATATACCACTACCTTGACGTTTAATAACTAAACCAGAAAAATTTTGAACACGTTTATTATCGCCAATAGATTGTCTAATTAACATTTTAACAGTATCACCAACTTTAAAAAAAGGTATTTTTTTAAAACTTGGACTTTCTATAGCTCTTATTAAATTTTGACCTTTTAATTCCATAATGTAATATTCCCATTCCCTTAATAAAAAAATTTTATTTAATTTATTAATTTGTTAAAAATAATATGAAAAATATATTATTCCTCATCTTCATTTTTAATTTCTTCTAATATTGTTTGATGAAATTTATCTAAATGAATTTTTTGTAATAAATCTGGTCTTTTTTTTAAAGTATTTTTTAAACTTTCCTTTAAACGCCATTTATAAATTTTTTGATGATCTCCAGATAAAAGAACCGAAGGAACTTTATAGTTTTTATATTCAAAAGGTCTAGTATATTGAGGATATTTCAATAAACCTTTTTGATGAGAATCAGATAAATAAGAATTTTCATGAATAACTCCTGGTATAAGTCTAATTATAACATCTATAAAAACTAAAGAAGCAATCTCCCCACCAGTTAAAACATAATCTCCAATAGACAGTTCTTCATCTATAAAATTTAAAATTCTAGCATCAACTCCTTCATAATTACCACAAATAATAACTAATTGTTCAAAATCATTAATGTATTGATTTGCTTTGAATTGAGTTAATAAATTTCCTTGAGGAGATAATAAAATAACTTTACTCTTATTTTTGATATTTGATTTTATTTTATCTAAACAATCATATAAAGGTGGAAATGATAATAACATTCCTGTGTCGCCACTATATGGTTTATCATCTATCTTAAAATGTTTATTATGACTATAAAATCTTAAATCATGTACATTAATAATAACTTTGTTTTTTTCTTTAGCTCTTTTCAAAATAGAATGGTTTAAGAAATAATCGAAAAAATTCGGAAAAATAGTTATAATATCTATTTTCATGCCATTTATCAAATAATCTTTCCTTTTGTCAACAACAAAAAAATAAATTTTTTATTTCAATATATTTCCTTTTGAATTATTCTATTATTTGTAAAAAAACTTCTAAAATTTAAAAATCAATTATTTTTAATTTTTTTAAATTTTTTACACAAATTTTTAACAGTAGTAGTAGGTTGGCCACCTAAAGATAACCAATAATTAATTTTATCTAAATTTAAATTAATTATTTTTTTTAAAGGATCATAGTTTCCTAAAATTTCTAAAAATTTACCATTTCTTTTGTTACGAGCATCAATTGCTACTACACGATAAAAAGGTTTGTGACGAGAACCAAAAAGTTGTAAACGAATTTTAACTGACATTTTTCTAACTCCAAACGCAATTTAATTAAAAAATATTTTGAAAAAAATACTAATTCAAGTAATTATAAAATAAAAAATAACTACTGTCAATGAAATATTGAATTATTTTAATTATAAATCCAAATAATAAATAATTTCACAATTACCATAAATATTATTTATTTTAAATATAAATTTATTATAAGATTAAGAAAGATTTAAAATATAATAATAAAAATTAATTAGATCCTAAATAAATTAAATTATAATTATAAATTCACTATAATAAATAAGATATATTAAAATATATATCATTTAATAAATAATTTGAAAAAATAATCTGAAAATAATTAAATTATTTAAATTGAAAAAATATATTTTTAAATAAAAAATGATAACAATTAATTATAAAAGGAGTGAATAATTGTTAATATGTACTACTATATTACAGGTTTAGTCAAATTAATCCATAATAATAATATAGTTATTGAAAATAATGGCATAGGTTATAAAATAGGTTTTTACAATCCTTATTTATTCAAAATAAATCAAAAAGTAAAATTATTTACTTATCTATATATTAAAGAAAATATACGTTATTTATATGGTTTCACAGATATCAACTTATTAAATTTTTTTAAAAAAATAATTACTATTCCAGGTATAGGTCCTAAAATAGCTATTGTACTAACACAAAATGAATTATTTTCGGATATTCAAATGGCTATTGAAACTAATAATGTAAATTTCTTAAAAAAATTTCCAGGTATTGGAGACAAAACAGCACAACAAATTATTTGGTATTTGAATAATAAAAATACAAATAAAAAAACAAATTATATATTTAATCCTAAACAAAAAGATGTTCAAAATGCTTTATTAAATTTAGGTTTCGAAATAAAACAAATTAATTCTATTATAACCCAAATTAATACAGAAACAGATATAGAAACAATGATCAAAGAATCTTTACAATTATTATTAAAAAATAGGAAATAAAATGGAACAAAAATTAAAAAATAAACCCAATCCAAAAAATAAAAATGAAGATGCTTTTTTAAGACCTCAAACATTACAAGAATACACGGGACAAGAAGATATTAAACATATTTTAGATATTTATATCAAAGCTTCTCGAAAACGAAAAGAAACTTTAGATCACCTCTTATTTTATGGACCTCCAGGTTTAGGAAAAACTACTTTAGCACGTATTATTGCTAATGAATTGAAGACAAATATAAAAATTACTAATGGAGCTGTTTTAGAAAGAACTGGAGATTTATCTGCTATTTTAAGTAGTTTACAAACAGGAGAAATTTTATTTATTGACGAAATTCATCGATTACCAAAAATCGTAGAAGAAATTTTATATTCTGCTATGGAAGATTATGCTTTAGATATTGTTATTGGTAAAGATTATGACAGAAGAACTATTCGAATTAATTTAGCAGCTTTTTCTTTGATTGGAGCTACTACTAAATTCGGAAATATCTCTTTTCCATTAAGAGATAGATTTGGTTTAACTTTAAAATTAGATTATTATAAAGAATCAGAACTAAAAACTATTCTCCAAAGAACAGCTAAAGTTTATAATAGCTATATAGAAGAGTCAGCATTAATAGAATTAGTAAAACGTAGTCGCGGAACACCTAGAATAGCTAACCGTTTGTTCCGAAGAACACGAGATTTTGCAGAAATATATTCTAATAAAATAATTACTCATCAAATCGCCCTAGAAACATTAAAAAAATTAAAAATAGATGAAAACGGATTAAATGAAACAGATTATCATTATTTAAATCATTTAATATTTAAATTTAACGGCGGACCCGTAGGAATTAAAAATTTAGCAGCTTCTTTAGGAGAAGAAATATTAACTATAGAAGAAGTTTATGAACCATATTTAATCCAGAAAGGTTACATTAGAAGAACACCTAAAGGCCGTATAGCAACTAATTTAACCATTAGATTATTAAATAAATTAAATGAGAAATCAATATGATACCATTAATAATTAATATTTATTTTATTAATGAAATTTAATAAATTTTGAATTAATTTTTTGAAAAATATAAAATATATATTAAAATTGATTATAAATAGATTTACATAATAATCAGCCAATATTTAATTTTTTATTTTCTAATTAGAATTAGAATCTAGTATTTGTTGTAAAATCATTTTATAATCATGTTCCTGTAAATAAGAAGAATTATCTAATAATGTAAAACATATTTCTTCCTTAGAAAAGCGAGGAATTATATGAACATGATAATGATAAACAGTTTGTCCAGCTACTTCTCCATTATTATTTATTAAATTTAGACCAGAAGCTTTAAAAGCCTTTATCAATATATGACTAATTTGATAAACTATTTTAAATAAATGAACAAAAACATCTTGCGGTACATCTTGAATACCACAATAAACTTTTTTAGTAATAACCAAAGTATGACCACGAGTAACTTGAGCAATATCTAAAAAAGCCATAACCAAATCATCTTCATAAATAATATAACTCGGTATTTGTTTATTAACTATTTTCAAAAAAACATTATGCATATTGCTTATTCCTTTTTATAAAAATTTTAATGTAAATAATATTTTTTTTAAAATTTCCATAAAATTAAGATCGATTAAAAAAAATATTCTTACTAAGATTTTTAAAATTAATTTTAGCAATTTTATAAAAAATAGATAAACCATATTTTTCATAAATTAATTTAATTTGTTGATTCACTAAATCAGAAGCTCCTAAAATTAATTTTACATTATTAAGTTGCCCTAATTTTTCTATCTCTCTTAAAAATAAATAACGAGCGATAATAGAAGAAGCGGCTACACATAAAAATTTAGATTCAGCTTTAGTTTTGAATATAATGTGACGATAAACATTAGATTCTGTTTTTAAATAATTAAAATAACAAGATTCAGTTGCAAATTGATCTATAATGACTGGAGATGAAAATTTTAAATTATGATAAAATCTTAAAATTAATTTATTATATAAATAAGCAAGTATATGATTAAGATTTAATTTTTTATTGATTAAATTATTGTAATCTAAAGGTTGTAAAATTTCAAAATCATAATCAATATTTTTCATCAAAAAAGGAGCTATTCGAAAAATAGAATTTTTACTTAATAATTTAGAATCTTTAATTTTATTGCGTAATAAAAAATCTGCTAATTCATGCTTTATATAAACTATACCAACAACTATAGGACCGAATACATCACCCTTACCTGATTCATCCGCTCCGACACAATCCATATAATTTTGCAAATTTTTCTTCATAAATTACAAAAAACTCCTGTCTAAAATTATTCTTATCAATGAAGTAATTTTAAAATATTAATTTTTTTCAAATATAATGAATAAAAATAGATATTTACATTTCGCACAAAATTCTTATATTATTTCTTATTATAATATTATATAAATAACCCGACCTTCGTTATTATCCTTTTAAATATTTATTATCATTAGCTATTGATGAAATAACCTGGTATTTCAAAAATCCTCTTTAATATAAATTCCAATTAATAGGTTTTTTTTGATGGTGTTTTAAATATTCATTAGCACGAGAAAAAGGTTTAGAACCGAAAAAACCTTGATAAGCAGAGAAAGGAGAAGGATGACTACTTTCGATAATTAAATTATCCTTAATATTAATATATTCTTTATAATCTTGAGCTTTTTTTCCCCATAAAATATAAACAATATTTTTTTTCAAAGACAAATAATTAAATATATTAATAATAAAAATATGCCAACCAATATTTTTGTGACTCAAAGGTAACCCTTGTTCAACAGTTAAAATGGTGTTTAATAACAATACCCCTTCATAAGCCCAAGAAAATAATTGATTTCTAAAATTTATAATAGATAAATCATTTTGTAACTCGATAAAAATATTCTTTAAACTTTTAGGAGTATCCCAAGATAAAGTACTAAATGCTAAGCCGTGAGCTTGATTAGGTCCAGGATAAGGATCCTGGCCTAAAATAACTACTTTTACTTTTTCCCAAGAAGTAAATTTAAAGGCGTTAAAAATATTTTTTGCGTTTGGCAAAATTTTTTTCCCTAACTTAGATTGAGTTATCAAAAAATTTTTTATTTTAATAAAATAATTTTTGCGTTGTTCTTTGTAAATAATACGTTCCCAATTTATATCAATCAACATAAAATATTATATAACCCTTAAAAAACTCGTTTAATAAAATATTGATCTGAATTAATGAACTAAAATTTTAAACTAAATTATCATCAGATTTAGATTCTCCAAAAATAATAAAATAAAATAATAATAAAATCATTCCCCATATAAAAATATAAGTAATCTCGTAAGGAATTTTAAAAGCATATTTATAAAAAATATTTTTATAAGGAATGTCTATTTCAAAGTTTTGAATAGTCGAATTATTATCGCCTTTAGTAGTAACACATTTTTTTTGATTATCATTCTCAACTACTCTATGAATAATAAAACTATCTTTTAAATCAATAAATTTAGATTCATCCGCTTTAAATATAATTATATCACCATCTAACTTTTCTGGATTACTAGGTTTTAATGATTTACATTTATTTTCATCTAATATAGTAAAAAAAACTATATCATCTACACGCATTGAAGGTAACATACTCTCACTAGAAACACGAGAAAAATTAAAACGAAAAATTTGAGAAGTTTTTTCTTTATCTAAAATTAAATTACACAATAAAAATATAACTACAAAAAATAAAAATAAATGAAAAAAATAATAAATAATATTTCTAATAATAGTTAAACAAATACAGCTTTTATATTTTATACATCCCATTAGCAAATCACCATAATGCGCCCATCTTTAAAAATATAATTAAAAAATACCAAATAAATTAACAATAATTTTTAAATAAGTTACTAAAAATAAAAATATTAAACAAATTAATCCTTAAAATATTGTTTCAATAATTCAACAACTAATATCGGAATTAAAGAAATAATTATAATAATGATTATATCCAAAAAAGATAACTTAGCTAAATTAAAATATTTTTGACAAATAGGAATAAATAAAATAATCAATTGTATCAAAAAACTTATTATAAAATAAATTATAAAAAGATTATTTTTGGTTTTAATGGAAAAAATAGACTTTGATAAACTTCTAAAATTCCAAGCATGAAATAATTGTGAAAAAGCTAAAACCATAAAAGCAAAAGTTTGGCCATATTTAATATTATCAACACTATGAATATAATAACCTAAAATAGCAGAACTAAAAACAATAATCCCCAACATTAAACCTTCTAAAAAAATTTTATAAATAATCGATTTATTTAAAAAATTACTATTTTTTTTAATCATAGATTTATCTATAATATTATATTCTGAAGGTTCCATACCTAAAGCTAAAGCTATCAAAGAGTCAGTAACTAAATTAATCCAAAGAATTTGTAAAGTATTCAAAATAACAAAATCAAAAGGAAAATAAAAAAAACCAAAAAAACTATTTAATAATATAAGACAAATTTCACCCATATTACAACTTAATAAAAAAACTAAACTTTTACGAATATTAACAAAAACATTTTGACCTTCTTTAATAGATGTTAAAATGGTATGAAAATTATCATCCATTAAAACAATATCAGCGCTTTGTTTAGTAATTTCCGTACCACTTAAACCCATAGCTAATCCTACATCAGCTTGTTTAATACTAGGTACATCATTAACTCCATCACCAATCATAGCCACTATATAACCTAATTTTTGCCAAGCTCTCACAATTTTTAATTTATGTTGCGGAATAGTACGAGCATAAACCTTAATGTTTATTAATTTTTCCAATAATTCTGTTTCGGTTAATTTATCTAATTCAGAACCATCCATAACTAAGTCAGTTTTTTGATTTAAAATTTTTAATTTATTAGCTACTTGAATAGCTGTATAACAATGATCACCTGTAATCATAATTGTTTGAATATTGGCATTATGACATTCTTGAATTGATTGAAAAACTTCTAATTTTATAGGATCTTCAATGCCTACTAATCCAACTAAAATAATATTTTGACCTAAAATATACAAAATTTCTTTTAAAGAAATATTATCAGATAAAAAACGATAATCAAAAAAATTTGTAAAAGCAATCCCTAATACTTTATAACCCATTTGAGCTTTTCGATTTAAATTAAATTCAAACTCTTCTTTATATTTTTCACTTTTAATAACATTTTTTTGTTTTTTATTAATAGAAATATAATATGACAAATCTAATATAATTTCTCCAGCACCTTTAAAAATAGTTAAATATTGATTTTGATATTTGTATATAGCCATCATTAATTTCAAATGATCATCAAAAGGAAATATTTTAATTAATTTATATTGTTGTTGTAACTTTGAAACATTAATATTCAAAACTTTAGATAATTCTAAAAAGGCACGATCTACAGAATCTAACAAATTGGAACAAGAAATAATTTTTCCATTATAATACTGAGCAATACTATTACATAAAAGACCATAATAAATTAATTCTTGATAACTTAAAAGTAAATTATCGCAAATTAACTTATTAGAATAATCAATATGACAAAAATCGGAATAAACATATAATGATTTAATTAATAATTTATTATGAGTAAGAGTACCTGTTTTATCTGTGCAAATAACATTAATTGAACCCAATCGTTCTAAAGTTTTTAAATTTTTAACAATAGCATTTTCTTTAGCTATCTTTTTTATGCCAAAAGCGAAAATAATAGTCATAATAGCTAATAAACCTTCGGGAATAACTGCCACAATTAAAGCGATAGAAGACAACAAATAACTACTAATAACATTCCAACTCAAATAATTAAAAAATAGATAATATTTAAAAATATTAAAAATAAAATTTATCAAAATTAAAACAAAAATAATAATACTCAATATTTTAGTTAATTTTTGTAAATAAAATTCTAAAACTGTTTTTTCTTTTTGAACTGTTCGAGATAATTTAGCAATATTGCCTATTTGAGTTTTCATGCCTGTATTAATAACTAAAGCTTCAGCATTTCCATTAATTACAACAGTATTCATAAATAACAAATTTTTCTGATTAAGTAAATTAGAATCGTTAATTTGAATATCAGCTTGTTTAGCAACTGCTATAGATTCGCCTGTTAAAATCGCTTCATCAACTTGTAAGTTATTAGAAACTAATAAACGTAAATCTGCAGGAACTATATCTCCTTTATCCAAAAAAACAATATCTCCTGGAACCAACTGATCACTAGTTATTGATTTCACATTAGATTCTCGTAAAACTTTTACATATATTTTAGTAGTTTTAGTAATGATATCGAAAGATTTATCTTTCTGATGTTCCTGAAAAGCGCCAAAAACAGCATTACCTAATATAATTATTAAAATTAAAATACCTTCATATAACTCTTCTTGATGACTAGTTAAAATTCCTATTATTAAATTAATAAAAGCTGCTATTAATAAAATGTATATAAAAAAATTATTTAATTGACTAAAAAATTTTTTTATTAAAGACTGAGGTTTAGTTTTGAACAATTCATTCAAACCATTTTCAATTAATCTGGTTTGAACTTGTTGTTCTGTTAATCCTGTTTTTAAATTAGTTTTTAACTCTTCAACTAACAATAATATTTCAGAATTATAAAACAAAGAATTCATATATTACACAACCAAACCTTCTAAGAAATATGCCTCATTATTATTATTAATTTAAATAATAAAATAAATAAAAAAGAAAAATTCCCAAATTACTTAGAATCATTTGAATTATAAAAATAACAAAATTATTTTATCTGTTTAGAAATAATAGGCTTAGTCACTTTAACTTTGGTAATTACTAAACCATTATGAGACAAACCATCAAACACCCAATCATTATAAACTATCTTTATTTTTTCATTACTTTCTGGCATTCTACCTAATTTATCCAACATAAAACCACTTAAAGTATCATAATCATCTACTGGTAAATTAGCATTTAAATATTCTTCTATATCACAAAGATGAGCAGTACCTTTGATAATAAATTCTTGATTAGAGATTTTAACAATTTCAAAATCGTTTTTATCATATTCATCTTGAATTTCGCCTAAAATTTCTTCAATAACATCTTCAATAGTTACAATACCAGCTGTACCACCATATTCATCAACTACAATAGCCATATGTTTTTGTTTAGACTGCATTTCTTTTAATAATTCGCTAATATTTTTAAATTCTGTAATATAAAAAACTCTTCTCAAATAATGATTAATATTAAATTTTGAATAATTATTTTTATAAGAACGTGGATCTTTCGTTATTAATAAAACCTTAAACAGATCTTTAATATGCACTATACCTAAAATCTTATCCAAATTTTCCATATAAACAGGGAATCGAGTATATTTCTCTTTCAAAATAAATTCTCTTAATTCATTGATATCAATATCATGACGAATAGCTACAATTTCTTTTCTATGACGCATAATATCCGAAACTTTAGTAGTATTAAAATCAAAAATATTTTGTATCATATTATTTTCATTACTATTGATAACTCCTTGGTTATAAGAAGAACTTAACAAAAAACGTAATTCATCTTCAGAAACAATATCTTGAGTTTTATTAGGATCAATTCTTAAACAATATAGAATAATATTACTTATTTGATTCAATAACCAAACAAAAGGTTTCATAAAAAAACAAACTAAATTAAATAAATCTAATAAATAATAAGCAGTTTTTAAAGGATAAATTAGAGCAATTCGTTTAGGAATGATATCTCCCAAAACCAAAGAAAGAAGAGTTAATAAAATTTGAATCTCACCATGAGAATCATGATGCAACATATAACCTTGAATTACTGTCAATATATGAATAACAATTTGAATAACAGACAAAAAATGAGTAGGTTTAGATTTAATTTTTTTAATCTTTAAGGCTTTTTTAATACCTTTTTCTATTTCAATATCTAATTTACTTTCGCTTAAAGAAACTAAAGATATTTCGATGGCTGACAATAAAGCATTGATAAAAATTAATGCTATGATAGTCAAAATAATTATACTCATTTTATTTTATAACCTCTTTCCATTTGAATGGAATAAAATATAGGTTATAAAAAATAAAACTTTTTAAATAATTATTTTTATCATCATTTTCCATATACGTTTAAATTAACTTATTCTCCTTTTTTTAATTTCTTATTTTATTAAGAACAACTTTGAGTAATTTTACCATAAATTCAAATAAAAGTAAAATCATTCATTTTTAAATTAATTTTCATTTTAATATCTTTTAATAAGCTCTAGCAAATAAAATAGTTTGATTTGCTTTTTTATGAGTCACAGGACAAATTTTATTTAATAATTTTTCTTTCAAAATTACTCGAGCTGTAGCACCTGTTTCTTTTTTGATAATTTCTTCCGCCTCATTAGCTAAAACACTCATCTTAACATATCCTTTTTTGAATAAATTAATTTTAAATTCATCGTAATTATTAGCAATATAAATATGTTTTGTCATACGTTGTAAAGCTTTATCAAACATATTTTGATGGATCTTTTTAAATAATTCGGTTATATTGATTAATAATTCAGACGCATTAATAATAATTTTTTTTCGACTATGTCTAATAAAAATCGTTATTTGATCATTTTGTAATTCTTGTTCCCCTATTTCTAATCTCAAAGGAATACCTTGTAATTCATAATGACTAAATTTCCAACCAATATTTTTATTTTGTATATCCAATTTAGTTCGATATTTTTTAAATAACTGTTTATAATAAAAATTAACTTTAGTTAATAAAAGAGAATTATTTAACCTTAAAGGAATAATAACTATTTGTATAGGAGCAATATAAGGAGGCATAACTAAACCTTCATCATCGCCATGAACCATAATTATAGCACCTATCAACCTAGATGAAACAGCCCAAGACGTCTGATGAGCTAATTGTATAACGGAATTTTGATCTTGAAATTGAATTTTAAAAATTTTCGAAAAATTAGTTCCTAAATAATGAGAAGTACCAGCTTGTAAAGATTGGCCATCATACATTAAAGTTTCGATAGCATAAGTCGTTACAGCTCCTTTAAATTTTTCTTTTTCTGTTTTAATACCCGAAATAAAAGGTATAGCTAACAATTTTTTTCCTAATTTTTTATACAAATTCAGAATATAAAGAGTTTCTGTCAAAGCTTCTTTTTTAGAGGCATGAACTGTATGACCTTCTTGCCATAAAAATTCTTTACTTCTTAAAAAAGGCTTGGTATTTTTTTCCCAACGAACCACACTACACCATTGATTAAATAATTTAGGCAAATCTCTATAAGAAGTAATAATATTAGAATAATATTTAGAAAAAATTACTTCCGAAGTCGGGCGAAGAATCAATTTAGATGGTAATAATTGATTAGCAATCTTATCAATAATCAAAGTTTCAGGAGCGAAACCTTTAATATGATCTTTTTCTAACTGAAACAAATTTTCAGAAAAAAGCAAAGGAAAATAAACATTTTGATGATTACTTTTTTTTAAATAATGATTTAAAAATTTTTGTATCATTTCCCATAAAAAATAACCATTAGGTAAATAAATAAAAAAACCTGGTACATCAGAATAAGAAATCAATTTAGCCTTTAAACAAAGATCTGTATACCATTGACTAAAATCAATATCGCGAAAATGAACCGTTTTAACTAATTTTTTTTTCATATTTTATAACCTTTTATAAAAATAACCTTAAAAATAACTAAAATTATTAGATCATAATATCTATCGAATAACAAATTATATAAACTTAATAAATTGATTTAAAATCAATAACTAGATAAAAATAAAAACAAATAAACTTATTAAAATTTATTCAATAACTTAGAAAATAATTTTATTTTATCTATATTTTCCCAACTAAATTTATAATTATCGATACCAAAATGTCCATATTTAGCAGTCATACGAAAAATAGGTTTAGTTAAATTTAATTGATTACTAATACCTTGGGGACTTAAATCAAAATTATTATAAATTGTCTCAAGAATGAGATTATCACTAACTTTACTAGTATTAAAAGTATTAATAAACAAGCCGACAGGAAAATTTACTCCAATGACATAAGCTATTTGTAATTCACATTTATCACAAAATACGGATAGATTAATTGCGTTTTATGCAGCGATTTATCTTGGCTGTTTTATTTACAATCAGCCCCCGTCCAAACCGGACAAGCAAGTTTCCCAGCATCCGGCTTTCCCTAATTTACTCTCTTGCGAGAACTAATTTCCCCTCACGGTTAATTAGCTATTTATTCTTATTGTTCTTATTCTTTCTAATATCGTGTATTTGTCAATTGGTTATCTTCTGATGACAATCTTTACACAATACTTTATGATCCTTTGGTGATTCGCCTTGCGAATTGTCCCCATGTGATGAATTGGCAGTTAGGTTGTTTTGTCACAGTTCTCATACCGTTCCGCTGTTAGATGGGTTCGACCTTGGAATATAAATCTATTAATGGTAATGTCCGGGTTTCCCTGATAGTTACCCATTTTATTAATTCTATCCCAAGAGTAGTTGTCCCATGGTTCATATTGGGTTTTTCCTTTATAAAGATAAGGAATATTCCAAGTTTAAGTTTCTTCCGAACTCTGGCAATCGACGTTTTCCGTTTTTCAACAGTTAAATAATTTAGAACACCGAGATTGTTAGTTAAACAAAAGTATTTCAGACAATTATTTAATAGGTCCGGATTGTTTCTAATTCGTCTCTATCAACTAACGTTTTGTCATGTCTCACCTAACTAATTATATTCATCTCCATATTCTTCGGCTTTCGCTTGGGGAATTGGGATTTGAACTTTGCCGTTTAAGGAATTCTTTGTGGTTTTCTCTTTACGATTTTTATTGGTGGGATTTACCTTTACCATGTAGGATAGAAACCTAGTTCTTTTGTTGGCTTTCACAATTTTTGACTTATTCTTATTGATGATAAGTTTTAATTCTTGTTCTAGCCATTGCGTTACTTGGTTTTTGATTCTTTCGGCTTGGTCATACTTAACCTCTTTGACGCTAATGATAAAGTCATTAGCATAGCGGATATATTCAACTTTTGGTTTTGGATTTTGATTGATGTCTCTGTCGATTCCCAGTTTATGATGCTGGTTTATTTTCCATGCTTTCCAATATTCTGGGTTACTCTTCCTAATTGGTTTTCCTTCTTTAATTAGCTCGTCCATTTTAAGGTCGATGTAATGTAAGTATACATTCGCCAATAAAGGGGAAATAATCCCTCCTTGAGGAGAACCTGATAAAGAGATAAGGTAATCGATTCCTTTAATCTTGGTTGGACACGTGGGATGGCATCATGACCAGATTTTTTGGTTCTAAATTCCAAGTTCAATGCTGAAAAGATATTTTCGAAATAAGGAGTTAAGAGTTGTTCGAGATAACCTATCCTTTATGGTAGGAAAGCCCAAGGGTCTGGTTCTTTTTATTATCATTAGGAATGAGGATTCTTTTAACTGGTTTTGGATGATAACCATTATTGACATATTCCTGATGGTATCTTTCTAATCTTTCTTAGATTAATTCCATTAATGGTTTTATTATCAATTTTGGGGGTACCCGCGCCTTTGTTAGTGGTGATTCTTCAACAT
>NZ_JAOSIR010000029.1:0-5111 GCF_030586865.1 Candidatus Phytoplasma crotalariae | reverse complement strand
ATGCTAAAATTTATATTAATTCATTAATTTTAATTAAAATTATTATTTGGGTTTTATTTATTTTATTCAGTATTATATTTATCTTTATTTTTATAAAGAATATTATTCAAATAAAGATTATAATACAAATAAATTTGTTTTTTAAATAGATATATAATGATATTTTAAATAAATTTTTTTTAAAAAAATTTATTTAAAATAAAACAAATTTTTTAAGGTTAATTTTTCTTAAAAATATTATAATTATTTGCAAATATTAATATTATATAATTTATCGTTTTAAAATGAGGATTAAATAATTGCAATTAATATCAACAATATTAAAAATTTTTTAAATCAATAATTATTTTATTATAGGTTGGGTTATAAAATGAAAAAAATAAAACATTATTTATATTTGAATAATTTTATTTATTTAATAATTATCGCAATAATGTTAATGATCATTTATATTATTTTAAACATAAAAATTCAAGTCACAATAACAAAAATAGAAAAAATAGAAAATGAATTTAAATCTTTAAACAATAAATTAAATAAAATTCAAGATAATCAATTTATTAAAAATGATAATGAAAAAACACAAATTCAAGATTCAATAACTTATGAAGATGATAATAAAATAGAAGTAAAATATTTATAATAAAATTGATGAAACGAATGATAACGATAAAACAAAATCATCATTATTGGGCCGTTATCAGATAATGAAAATAATGAAAAATAACGCTAATAAAAGGAGCTTTAAATAAAGAATAAACAATACGGAAGTTAGTATAATTCAACAGCAGTAGAATAATGATGAAAAATTTATTATTATACATCTAAATTAATTTAAAAATTGAGGATTTGATGGATTTTATTTTCGTATTTAGTATAATATAAAATAAATTGTAATAAAATTTATTATTATATTATATTTTTGAGATATATATTTAAAGATTCTTTAATAATAAAAAAATAGCTATTTATTTAAGATTGAAAAATAGCGGAAATGGAATTTAAAATTAATGTTGTTAAAGAATAATAATATACCCGGACAACAATTAATTCATGAATTAAAAAAATATGCTAAACATCCGAGAACATCCGAATATATTACAAAATCGATATGTAGTTTGATTACTTTTAAATATTTATCTTATCAATACGAGCAAAATCATTTATGTGAAGATTTTCAGGATAAAAATATTAATAGTAATTTTATTTTATCTATAAATTTATTTTGGTCTTCTTTAATTAACCAAGTAGTAAATAAAAAATTAACTGAATCAGAATTAATTGATTACTTACATGAAGCTTTTTATAATATTGATGCTTCTAATAACAATAAATATAAATATTTATTTCGAGAAATAAATTTATATAAAAATAATGCGGTTTTATTAGAATCTAATTTTATTTCCAATATAATATTAATAATTAATCAAGTATCAATTAATAATTTAAATACATTATTTCAAAATGTTATTGTAGAATATCAAAAACAAAAAATTAGCGATAATAAAAAAGTTGTAAATTTAGATTTTTTTAATCATTTAATACCTGAATTAGTTAAATCAGAATTACTATTAAATGCTAATATTTATGATATGACTTGTGATAATGATTTGGGATTAATATTAAATAAAATTATTACTACATTAGAAATTAATCATAATCAAAACTTTAAAGGTAAGATATATGGTGGTTGTATTATTTCAAAAGATAATAATACTTTATTTACTCGTTATCATCCTATAGGTTTTAGTTTGGCTCGTATGAATTTATTATTAAAAAATCAAGAATTACTTTATGCTGATGTCGAAAATAAAAAATTTCATCTTCCAGAGTTAGATTTAATTATTTGTGATGGTAATGCATTATCAAAATATTATGAAAATCATTATCAAGAGTTTTTGCATAGTGAAAAAAGAAGAGAAATTTTTCAAAAAAATCTTTATCCCTTAATGTTAAACTCATTATCCTCTATGGGAAAAATTATTATATTTGGCGATGAAAATATTTTAAATTCTTTAAATAAAGATTTCGAATATCATCAAAATATAATTATGCTAAAATCCGGTAAACATATAGATTTAATTATTAAATTATCAAAAACAGAAAATAGTTTTTTTCATTCTTTATTCAGATCAAATGATTTTGCATATGATTATTTATTATTATTTCAAAAAAATAAAAATTTTTATGCAAAAGATATTTTTGGTATTAATTTAAATTTAACCAATCATACATTATTAAAGAATAATGATTGTAAAGATCAATCCTATTCTTCTTTAATTAAAAAAGTTATTCAAAATTATTCTTTACGTAAACCTAGCGTTAATAATTCCGATTTTAAGTATTCTTTTAATGAAGTTTTAGAAAAATTTTATTATAAATATCTTTTTAAAACTAATAATTTTGTTTCATTTAATGATATAATTTTAATTAATTCTACTAAATTTTCTGATAAATTTAGATATTGTTACAATCGTTCTCAAAGATGGTTAAAAATTATTCTTGATTCATATTTTTTATATGCTGTGGGAAAGATTATTTTAAAATTATTAGATAAATCTAGTATTTTAATCCCATTTATCAAAAATAATTGGTCTAATTTAATTCTGGGAGGTCCATTGATTATTTACCTTTTTTCATCATTACAAATAATGTCAAAAACTATTAAAAATTATTTAATCAAAATAATGGCAATTCCAAATTGGAAATTTTTATTATTAATAGATATGATTCTTTATATTACATTACATTGGGAGTCTTATATTAAATATAATTAACCGAAAAAATATTAATTTCTCGGTTAATTTATTATTTAACAATAAAAAATTTTCTTTTTTTATATGAATTTAATTATTATCGAAGAAATTGGTAGAACAAATATTCTTCCATATTGTTAATTCATTATGTTAATTAATTTATCGCTTGCTGGCAATCACTTTTAAGTAAAACCTAAAGCCTTTAAAAAAAATTATTTAAGATTTGCTAATATTAAAAAAATTAAATTTTAATTTTTAAAATTTTTAAACAATTTTTATAAAATTAGAATTCTTCTGAAATATTTTGAGAAAAGAAGATTTTTTTTAATTTTTAAAACCAAAAAAGACTAACTATCAAGTTAGTCTTAAAGATTTTTTTAAAAATTAAAAAAGTTTTTAAACTTTGGGAATATCTAAAAACTTACCAGAATTAAAATAATAATTTAATTTTTTTGTTTATAAATCCGGTTTTTTCTTAATATTTTATTAAGATTTAATTATGTGTAAAACTATAAAAAATCTGCGGCATTGAAAAAATGATTTTTTTTGAAAAAAAATGGTTTGCGCCGCTTTAAATTTATAATATTGATATTGCCAAGCATTATCAAAATGAATTTTTTCTAATTCATTTAACAATATTTGAGCTCCATTTTTGCCTACATCAATTTGCAATGGGTTAGTTGAATGATCCCAAATTTTACAATGCAACAAAAAATGTTCTAGTAAATTACAATAAACTAAATTATCTGCCATTTGATAACTAAAAGGAGCTTGTTGAGCAAATTCAGGATTAGATAATCCTTTCATTTCGTTTTCTTTAATGTGATGTATTTGTAAACCTTCTGAAGATCTTTTAATATATTCATTTATTTGAGTACATTTTCGGTTTAAGAAATAGTTTCCAGGTACTTCTCCATATTTATCTAATAAAACTTCAATTATTTGATTATATGTTAAAAGTATCATATAAGGAATACTAAATTCTATTTGATTATTTTTATTTTGGTAGTGCACTTGAATTAAAATATCTTCAATATCTTCCAAATGTTTTAAGATTGTTTTTATTCTTTCAATAGAACATAATTTAAACTTGTTAGATAATACAAAACTATCAATTTTTTGTAATTCATAATAAATAGAAGGATAGCTAATTCGAATAATTTCATATATTTCGTTCATCAATTCATCAATATAATTTATTTTTTGTCTAATTTTTTGAGAAAATTGTTGTAATTTTTGTTTGAAAAAAACTTTCATATTCTTTTTAATTAAAATATATTTTTTATCTTTTAAATTTTTATTTTTTTAATATTAAAAGTAATCAATTTATCCAGAATTAAAAATTTTTTTATAATGTAAAAAATATATTTTTTTTATTCCTTTCGCTTAAAATTAATTTCATTAATAATTATTGAATTTTATATTTATGAAAAAATAAAATTTTTGTATAATTGAAATTATTTTTTATTTTTATGAAAAGTTTATAAATAATATTTAACTATTTTTAATTTTTTATCTGAACTATAAAAATAATTATAGCTTAATTATTCATTATTTATTATTTATTCTAAATAAATAAAAATAATATAATTTTATATTTACAAAATAATTCTCTAAATAAATAAAAATAATATAATTTTATATTTACAAAATAATTCATTTCATACAAAATTTGATGATAAAATTTTCTTTATTTAAATTTTTTGAATAATTTAATTTTATAAATAATAAGAATTTATGGCCAAATATATACATATATTATCATTATTATTATAATTTGGACAAGCAAAATGCAATCGTGAAAAAAATTACCAGCATAATCATTGAAAACGCAAATAAAAATGTTTAAATTAAATTATATAACATAATATAATTTTTTAATTCAAGATTTAATAACCAAATTTTTGGAATATATCAAATCATTTTTTAAAAAGTTGTTACTATTATAAATAGAGTATAGATGTTAACAACTATTTATTAAAAAACCCAAATGTATAATAAAATAATAGCTTTTAAACAAAAAATAATAATTTATAGATAGTATGGATTTTTATTTTAATATCACCTATAAATTAATCAATTAAGAGATATTTAAATAAAAATCAATCCAAATCCAAAAAAATGATGCTTAAAATCAAATGTATAATTATAAATTAATAAATAATATATAAAGAAATTTCCTATTTCAATAATATGAATTATATATAATGTAAATAATTAGTAATAAATATTTTTATCAATACTAGGGGGGCGGGGGGGGGGGGGGGGGGGGGGGGGGTGGTGGGCGGGGGAGTAGTATTTAAGTTTTGTAGAATTTTATATAAGTAAATATAAAAAAAAATAATAATAAAATAT
>NZ_JAOSIR010000028.1:0-5220 GCF_030586865.1 Candidatus Phytoplasma crotalariae | reverse complement strand
TCAATCATGAAATTCTCATGAGAACCTTAAATCGATTCATCAAAAAGAATAAAACTCTCTCAACCATTAACAAATGGCTAAGAGCCGGTTTCATGAAAGATGGAATCAAATACGAATCTTTATCAGGTTCTCCTCAAGGAGGAATTATTTCCCCCTTATTGGCGAATGTATATTTACATTACATCGACCTGAAAATGGAGGAACTGATTAAAGAAGGAAAGCCGATTAGGAAGGACAACCCAGAATATAAGAAAGCATGGCTTAAAAACCAGCACCATAAACTGGAGGCTGATAGATGGCTCAATCTAAATCCAAAACCTAGAGTCGAATACATTCGTTATGCTGATGACTTTATCATTGGCGTCAAAGGCGAGTATAACCAAGCCGAAGGGATTAAGAATCAAGTAGTCCGATGGCTAGAGCAAGATTTGAAACTTACCATTAGTAAGGACAAATCAAAAATTGTCAAAGCCAATAAAGGAACAAGGTTTTTATCCTACATGGTAAAGGTAAATCCCACCAATAAAACTCGTACAAGGAAATCCGCAAAAAATTTCCTAAACGGCAAGGTTTAAATCCAAATTCCCCAAGCGAAAGCTAAAGAGTACGGACATGAATATAATTGGTTAAAAGAGGGAAAGGTGAAACACAATGAAACTTTAGCGGATAGAGACGAATTAGAAATAATCCGGACCTATCAAACCATTGTCTGAAATACTTTTGTTTAGCTAACAATCTTGATGTTTTAACCTATTTGAATTATTTAGCTGAAGATAGCTGTTTGAAAACAATGGCAAGAAAATGGAAAACATCGATTGCCAAAGTACGAAAGAAGCTTAATATAGGTTCAACCTGGGCTATTCCCTATCTTAATAAAGGGAAAACCCAATACGAACCATGGGTGGTCTACTCTTGGGATAAAATCAAAAAAATGCGTAACTATAAGGAAAACCCTGATATTACCATCAATAGATTTTTATTTCAAGGGCGTACACATCTAACTGACCGCCTAAAAGCGGAAAGTTGTGAGAACTGCGGCAAAACAACCCAACTTCAAATTCATCACATTGGGACAGTTCGCAATGCGAATCACCAAAGTATTATGAATAAAAGTACCAAGGTATTATGTAAAGATTGCCATCGCAAAATAACCAATCAACAAATACATGATATCAAAAGAACAAGAACGATAAGAATAAATAGCTAATTAACCGCAAGGGGAAATTAGTTCTCGAAAGAGAGTAAATTATGGAAAGCCGGATGCTTGGAAACTTGCTTGTCCGGTTTGGACGGGGGCTGATTGTAAATAAAACAGCAAATATAAATCGCTGCATAAAACGCAATTAATCTATCCGTATCCTGATACTAATAAATTCACTTTACCTCATCGTTTAACTAAAAATGGTAGTAGTTTTTATAAAAATAAATTAATTTCAAAAATACAAAGTACGAATTAATCATATTTAAAAAAAATTAATATTTTAAATAAAAAAGGCATTAATATGATCAAAATTAAAACATCGCAAGAAATTCGTAATATATGGCTAAATTTTTTTAAATCTAAACAACATAAAATAGAATCATCAGCATCTTTAATACCAGATAAAGATCCTACTTTGTTATGGATTAATGCTGGCGTAGCGCCTTTAAAAAAGTATTTTAATGGTTCCGTAATTCCTCATCATAAACGTATAGTTAATATTCAAAAATGTTTAAGAGTTAATGATATTGATATGGTAGGAAAAACTTCTTGTCATCATACTTTTTTTGAAATGTTAGGAAATTTTTCTATTGGAGATTATTTTAAAAAAGAAGCTATCGAATTTGCTTTTGAATTTTTGACATCTCATGAATTTTTGGCTTTAGATATTCGTAAATTATATATTACTTATTTTGAAAAAGATTTAGAAACTTATGAGTATTGGTTACAAAAAGGCATTGATAAAAATCATTTAATTGCTTTAAAAGAAAATTTTTGGGAAATAGGTGAAGGACCATGTGGCCCTTGTACCGAAATTTTTTTTGACCGTGGACCAACATATGATTCGCGTAATCATAGTTTAATTTTAAATAACATTAACAATAACCGTTTTATTGAAATTTGGAACATTGTTTTTTCTCAATATAATTTAGAAATTAAAGATAATCGTAAAGTTTATCGGGAATTACCCAATAAAAATATTGATACTGGAGTCGGTCTAGAACGTTTAACTTGTATTTTGCAAAATAAAAATAATAATTTTGAAACTGATTTGTTTTGGCCTATTATTCAAAAAATTTCCATTTTAAGCAATATAACATATCAGTTAGATGAAAATCAAGAAATTTTTCAAATTATTTCTGATCATGTTAGAGCTTTAGTTTTTGGGATTGCTGACGGAGTTATGTTATCTAATGATGGTAGGGGTTATATTTTAAAAAAACTTTTAAGAAGAGCTTTCCAAAAAGGAATTAAATTAGGATTTAATGATCCTTTTTTATTTAAATTAGTGTCTACAGTAGTTGATATAATGGAAGATTTTTATCCATATTTAAAATCAAAAATATCAATTATTCAACAAATCATTTTAACAGAAGAAAAGAAGTTTTTATTAACTTTACAAGAAGGAAAAAATAAATTTTTAGAATTTACTAAAATTTCCAAAAAACTTTTGGCTAAAGATTTTTTTAAACTTTATGATACTTATGGACTACCCCCAGATATTATTTTAGAATATGCTAAAAATTATAAAATTTTAGCAGAAAAAAAAGAATTTGAAAATATTTTAGAAAAACAAAAAAAAATATCATCTAATCAAGGTAAAATATTATTTAAAAATAAAAATTATCAAAATAATGAATATTATAATTTTACTCTTAAAAGTGAATTTGTAGGTTATAAATGTTTTAGTGCTTCGGCTAAAATTATTAAAGTTTTTGAAAATGGAATTGTTTTGGACAAAACCCCTTTTTATGCTGAAATGGGAGGCCAAATTTCAGATTTTGGTATGATTAATCAAAGTTATATTGAGAAAGTTATTAAATTACCTCATGGGCAATTTTTACACTATACAAAAGATTATTTTGAATTAGGTCAACAGGTTAACACATGCATTGATTTACAAAAAAGACATTTAATTTCTTTAAATCATACAGCGACTCATTTATTACATGCTGCTTTAAAAAAATTATTTAATCCTGATATACAACAATGTGGTTCTTTTTTGAATCATAAAATTTTAAAATTTGATTTTAATTATTATAAATCTTTATCTTTAGATGATCTAATTTCTATAGAAAACAAAATAAATTCATGGATTAATGAAAAATGTCCTATAAATATCAAAATAATGACTTTTAAAGAAGCTCAAGATCAAAAAATACAATTGCTTGAACAAATTGAGTATAAGGATATTGTGAGAGTAATCGAAATTAAGAATATTTCAACTCAATTATGTGGCGGAACTCATGCTTTTAACACTTTATTTTTGGAAAAATTCGCTATTTTGTCTTATACTTCTATTGGTTCTGGAATTTACAGAATAGAAGCAACAACCACTACTAATAATATTATTTTTGGTTTTGATTCTAAAACTAAACATTTACGTATCCAAGAACAAAAAATATTGCATCAAATAGAACAATATTATTATGATGATTCGAATAATAAAGTTAATATTCCTCAATTCAAAGAAGATAGGGATAGTTATAAAAGTATTTTGATTTATAAAGAGTATTGCGAAGAATTACAAAAATTGTGGTTGCAAATACAAAAACAAATTTATCAAAAGAATATGATAAAAATGATTAAAGAAGCTGAAAAAATTATACCTTCTAAAATAGAACCTTGTATGTTTTTAAGTTGCGATAATATTGATATTGATGAAAATATGTTGAAGAATCTTTTAGATTATTTAATACAAAAACTAAAAATTAATTTTTTATGTTTATATAAGCAAAAATCTGAATATTTTATTTTAGTTTGTAAAAGTAATATTGATAATATTAATGCTAAAAATTTTATAAATCGTGTAAATATTATCATTAAAGGAAAAGGCGGGGGAAATGCGACTTTTGCTAAAAGTATTAGTTATCACAAAGATAAATTAATAATGTTGCAAAAAGAATGGTTAAAATGTTTATAAAAGAGCAATTATATCAAAAAGAAAATTTTTTAGGTTTAGATTTGGGAGAAAAAACTTTGGGAATTTCATTTTCTCAATTTGGAATTATTGCCAAAAATTTAAAAACTATTAAATTTCAAAGGCATCAATATCATCAATTAATTTTACCTTTATCTAAAATCATTACTAAACTTAATATTAATACAATTGTTTTAGGAGATCCTAAACATATGAATAATAATATAGGAATTAAATCTAAAATTAGTATTTCTTTTAGCAAAAGAATTAAGAAATCTTTTCCATTTGTTCAAATATTTTTGTGGGATGAACGACTTTCAACTGAAGAAGCAATTGATAATATGTATCAAGCTCAATATAAAAAAACTAAAATATTTAAATTAAAAGATGAAATGGCTGCTAAGATAATTTTACAAAATTTTTTAAATTATCATAAATCTATTTAAATAAACATAAATTTATAAAGAATTTATATATGTCTATATTTTATAAAATAAAAAAAAAATACTTAAAAAAAATAAAAAAATATGCTATAAAAGAGCGCATACCTATTATTCACAAAGAAACTGGTTTATTTTTAGAAAACTTTATTAATCAAAAAAAAATAATAGATATTTTAGAAATAGGAACTGCTATTGGTTATAGCGGGGCGCCAAAGAGGCCTAAATTTCGTGCTATTTCACCAATAGCCAGAGCTGATAAACTCTGAAAGGAGATGGTCGGTCTGGCAGACGAAAGAATGTCAGATTAGAGCAGACCATAAAAGCGGGTTGCGATGAAAGCAAATTAGTCAAGAAGACCTCGCCACCAAATAATTCCATGGAGAAGCCTGAGACGGCCTAAGAAGGAAAAAGATGTAATACCAAAACCTGTTCGGAAGTTGCTTAGACGAATAGTCCAGAGTCTACTAATAAATGCGCTATGTATTGAGTAGTTTATCAAATAAAGAAACCTGGAATCAGCCACTTAAGTGGATACTTCCCCTAAAGAATTAAGGTTGAAATTTAGAGTAACTTGGAGAATCCTAAAACTAAGTAATGAAATTTACTAATCCGGAAATAAAAGCCCGGGTGGTCAAGGATAAAGCATCTTTTTAGTA